>CAZDFM010000419.1:0-3331 GCA_964504465.1 uncultured Pseudobdellovibrionaceae bacterium
TCGCAGTAGTACCTATTCGAACCATCGAGTATTGGCGCATCAGAAACTCTTGAATGTAACCGCGAATCCACCAGACCGCATAAGTGATGAGCTTAACCCCTTTGTAAGGATTAAAATCTTTCACTGCATGCATAAGCCCGACGTTGCCTTCTTGAATCAGATCAATAAGTTTGGCTCCAAACTTACTGTACTCAGCCGCGATCTTCACGACGAAGCGTAAATTTGAAGTTACCAGAGTTTCGGCGGCCGACTTGTCGCCTTTGTCGAAATACAGTTTCGCCAAACGCTCTTCTTCTTCGCGAGTGAGGAGCGGGTAGCGACGAATCTCAGCCATATATTTTGTAAGCGCATCGGTGGTTGTAAGTCCCGTGCTGTCAGAACTGCTTAAAACCTCAAAATTGGGTTCGGGTGCGGCTTCGACATCTTCGATCTCATCGACCTCAGCATCGACAGCTGCATTGACGTCGATAATTTCGGGTTCAATGACCTCAGTCGAATCATCAATCTCAATGGGTTTACTTTTTAAAACAGGTTTTGGAGCAGGAGTTTGAACCTTGCGATTTTTGGGAGCGGGAGAAATAATCTCAGGATCTTTCGCAATACGGGTCGTGGCTTTGGTCGTGACCTTTTTTTTGCCCTTAGCTTTAGCCGACTTAGAGGCCGGCTTCGCTTTTTTTGAGGCTTTTTTCTTGGCCATAAGACCTAGCTCAGTGCCTGATCAAGCTTCTTTTCAAGAGTCTTTTGCACTAAGCCCTTCACGAGGGCTAAATGGAACGGAAGTTCAACGACGATGTCGATTTTTGAACCTTCACCAGCCGAAGCAATATTCATATTTGCCTTGAACTGGCTCCCTTTGGCAGAACCTGAAAGGGTGCTCGGATTAAAATCACAAACATACTTGGGATCGAGCTTTTTTAATTCAGCATCGTTCTCAAGCATCGAGGTGACTCGCTTATAGCTTTCTTGGGCGCTCATTTTACTATCTACAGATATTTTTACAGAAGGCATAGACCTCAAGATAGACCCGAGCTTGGGGTTTTGTCTATTGCTTGCTGTAAAAAGTCGTGAGAAAACTATAAATTCTTTTGCCAGTTAACTCCGGCACAGCTGTAGTTTGAGAGGGAAAAACGTGAAATTCTTAACGGATTTAAAGCGCACCAATTACTGTGGAGATCTAAGAGCCGAACATGCCGGCCAAGAAGTCGTTTTGATGGGGTGGGTCGACACTCGCCGAGATCACGGCGGTTTGGTCTTTGTTGACGTTCGCGACCGAGCGGGGCTGGTTCAAGTTGTTCTTAATCCGAATGAAGCGTTGACGGCAGCGGCCAAAGACTTTCGCGGTGAGTATGTTGTGGCGCTTCAAGGCGTCGTACGCCTTCGACCCGATGGCATGAAGAATAAAAAAATTGCCACCGGTGACATCGAAGTCGAAGCAAAACGTTGCGAAATCTTATCAGAAGCTAAAACTCCACCCTTTCAGGTCGATGATGAAAAAGTGGGCGAAACTCTTCGCCTTAAATATCGCTACTTAGAATTGCGATCTCGCAGACTTCAGCATCACCTCATCACTCGCCATAAAGTGGCGCAGATTGCGCGAAATTATTTATCAACCAATGACTTCATCGAAGTCGAAACTCCGATCCTATACAAAAGCACTCCCGAAGGCGCTCGCGATTATCTCGTTCCATCTCGAGTGAACTTAGGCATGTTTTATGCGCTTCCACAAAGTCCTCAAACTTTAAAACAGCTTTTGATGATTGGTGGAATGGATCGCTACTTCCAAATCTGCCGCTGCTTTCGTGATGAAGACTTAAGAGCCGATCGTCAGCCTGAATTCAGCCAAATCGATATCGAAATTAGTTTTGCCGAACAAGAAGACGTGATGGCGATTAACGAAAAGATGCTGAAAGTTTTCTGGAAAGAAATCAAAGGCCTCGATGTCGGACCTATTCCTGTTTTAACTTACAACGATGTAATGAACCGCTTCGGTTCAGATAAGCCAGATTTGCGTAACCCCTTAGAACTCAAAGATGTTGGATCCGTACTTCAAGGTTCGGGTTTTAAAGTTTTTGATGACGTTTTAGCTCGTGGTGGGGCGATTAAGGCTTTAGCTGTTCCGGGCGCAGGAAGTATTTCTCGTGGGACAATTGATAAGCTCACAAATGCAGCCAAACAATACGGGGCTAAAGGTTTGGTTTGGATTAAGTCAGAAGGCGGCGTTCTAACTTCTCCTTCTTCGAAGTTTATCGGCGAAGATCGTCTCAAAAAATTATTCGAAGCCGCCGGCGCAAAAGACGGGGACGGCGCATTTGTAATCGCCGATGACTTCGACACCACTTGTGCCGCACTCGGCGCTTTAAGAACTCAGTTGGCTCATGAATATAAACTTATCGACACAAGTAAGTATGCCTTCTGCTGGGTCGTCGACTTTCCGTTGCTTGAGTACGATGCCGATAACAAGCGTTGGGCCGCAAGACACCACCCGTTTACGATGGTCCAAGATCATCAGATCGATATTTTGCTTGAAGGCCGCGAAAAAGAATTCGGCAAACTTCTCGCCAAAGCTTACGACCTTGTTTGCAATGGCTACGAGATGGGTGGAGGCTCAGTAAGGATTCACCGTCAAGAAGTGCAGGCAGCAATGTTTAAAGCGCTTGGACTTACGCCTGAAGACACCAAACAAAAGTTCGGATACTTCATCGAAGCCCTTCAATACGGAACTCCACCTCACGCGGGTATTGCGTGGGGCTTAGATCGCCTTGTGATGTTACTTTGCGAAACCGACGCGATCCGCGACGTCATTGCATTTCCGAAAACAGCGAAAGCCACTGACATTATGGCTGAAGCACCTTCGGTGGTTGAGCGCCAGCAATTGCTCGAGCTTGGAATCCGTTTAGGCGCCCAAGCCGAAAAGAACATCAGCGGTCACAGCGATTCTACACACGCCGAAGTTTAAATCTAAAGCGCTGCTAAGACTTTTTAGCCGGCAGCGCTTCGCCTGTGTGATATCGAAAGTTGAGACTACAATTGTACTCTTTCTTTCCGCTCTCCGAACTTTCGATGCAGTAGATATGTTTTCCTTCTTTTTGCATTCCAGCGCTGGTGACTTTGGTCTTTTTGTCAGTTGCGCTGATCTTGACTGCAGGGACTTCCATCGCATCGTAGAGTGCTTTTGCATCCGCACCTCTAACGCTAATTGAAGAAAAGTGAGCGACTTGAGGGCTACTTACTCCTATGGTTAGAATTCACTTCTATTTATTGTTCGCACTTAAATTGAGTAGGGGCGGTCCGTCCTGAGCGCCCGCACGTCGAACACCGCACCGGCCCGGGC
>CAZDFM010000420.1:0-3315 GCA_964504465.1 uncultured Pseudobdellovibrionaceae bacterium
TGCTGACCATGTCGAGAGCATTCATTGAGATGTAGCTCTCTGACGCCCGAAAGAAATTCATTTGTTTCGTCAACACGGTATCAGCAAAAACTCTTTTTGCATCGGGGTTGTCTAAATTTTGGTGCGGGTAATCCAGGATGACGAGCTTCAGATTCTTCAGCATTCGAGGACCTCCGGATAATGATAATTAGTTTATCGCGTTTTTAGATAGCCTGCCCGCCAAACAGTAGGCTGGTAAGGGTTTTTTTGCGAACTAGACTAATTTGCGCCAAGATGAAACGGCCACAGGTAAACAGATTTTGGTTAAATCCAGTAGTTCCGATTATTTAGTGAGATAAACTAAATATCTTGATTGACTGCGCCAATCTTAAAATATGACAAGGAGTGTTTTGATTTGAGAGGTCCAAAACGAATTAAAACAAGTTGCGCTTTGCAAACTCACCCATGCGTTGTAACACGCGCTGGACGCGTTCTTGACCCGAGAGGCTTTCATAAAAATCATTTACCCCAGGAGGAGTCAAAACATTCTCCCGACAGTTGAGATCCGAGCAAAGATGGACTCCCACGCGATGATTTCTATTTGCTGTTGCCGTGAGCAGGCTCACTTTACTTCCGGAGCTGACTTTGTGACACCATTGGCACATCGAAGCCGACGTCTCAGGCGCTGCGTGCGTGCGTTGAAATACAATTCCCATAGGATGTCCTGATGCGGAATCTTCAAACACTAAATACACCCGGTGCCCCGAGGGTTCGACCCATGACATATAATCTTTAACTGCGAGTGGAAACTGCAGGTCTTTTGGCAGCGCCACTTGATCGCGGTCTATGGTTCTAAAACTGTCTAATAACTGGTTTTCAGAGGTAATACGAATCATGCAGGCAACATAGCATAGCGAATTCAAAAATGAAATAATCTGCGCTTATTGCGGGTTTAAGGTCTAGGTGCGGGTTTCCGCGGACAGCGAGCGGTCTGTTGTTTTACTTTCGCTCAGCCATTTGTTTATCAAGTTTTGCGTAAAGGTCGGCCATCAAGCTTTTTCGTTGATCTAAAGTTACGGGTCGAACTTGGTCGTGCTCAAGGTAGAGTTTGCTGTCGACTTCTAAAAGAAAACGGGAGGGAGCCACCGGCTGAAGTCGTCCGTAACGTTTTCGTTGACGACAACGTGTCAACACCAGATGTTTTTTAGCGCGAGTTACACCGACATAGAAAAGCCTGCGCTCTTCATCAACGTCCTGACCTAACTTAGCATGGGGGAGCAAATCCTCTTCGAGACCGAGCAGAAATACGAGCGGAAACTCTAAACCCTTACAGGCATGGAGAGTCATCATCTGAACTTCATTGGCTTTGTCATCGTTGTTCTCGTCGACGTCTCTTAGCTCCATTGCATCGATATATTTTTCGAGGGTATCGAGAGTGCGGCCATGTTTGTTAAACATGCTGTCTAGAATTCGTCCCATGATCATGACGCTCGTCCAACGTTTTTCCGCCACATGTGGATCGCGGTAGCTGTCGCTCACAAACTGACGATAACCAAGCCGGCCGAGTTCTTTTGTAAGGACCGTTTCAGCATCTTCTTTGGACATGACGAGATTAGTTTTAAGCTCTTCTAAAAATCCGAAAATGTTTTCAATGGCCATCGCTGGCTTTTCATCATTGTTTCGTTTTGCCCAAAGCAGCGCCTTTTTATGAAACTCAAGGTTTGCATCGATCTCTTCGATCGACTCAATTGTTTTTTCGCCAATTCCACGAGGCGGCAGATTGATAATTCGTCTAAACGAGACTTCATTTGGATAAATGCACGACCGAATAAATGCGAGCGCATCTTTGGCCTCTTTACGGTCAAAAAGCGCAGTGCCTCCGGTGAGTTTATAGGGAATGCGCGCTCTTCTGAAGCCGCCTTCCATGAGGCCACCTTGAGAGTTTGAGCGATACAAAATGGCGATGTCCTTCCATTGATAGCCCTTTCTAAAAAAGCCCTCAACTTCAGAAATGATCTGATCGACTTCAATCTCTTCGTTGTCGTAAACAAAAAGTTCGGGTGTTTCGCCTTCGTGGCTGAGGCTAGGCTTTAAAACTTTGGCGTGTCGGTCACGATTATTTGCGATGACAGAGTTTGCAAGATCAATGATTTTGGCCGAAGAGCGGTAGTTGCGCTCTAGCCGAATCGTGAGGCAATTGTCATAGCGCCGTGGAAAACCCAAAATATTTTTGATCTCAGCTCCGCGCCAACCGTAAATCGATTGATCATCGTCTCCCACGACCGCGATGTTTCGATGTGCCGCCGTAAGACTGTCGATCAAGTCCATTTGGGTTGAGTTAGTATCTTGAAACTCGTCGACCATTACAAAGTCAAAGCGCTGCTGCATTTTTTCGCGAATGAGTGAATTGTTCTTCATGATTTGCAGAGGCTTTAACAGAAGATCCTCAAAATCGACGACGCCTAAGTGGCGCATACGAGTCAAAAACTTTGGCGCCACAAGAATGCTAATTGCACTTTCAATAGTGTCGTCCATTGAATCTTCACGGCCGCCGAGCCTCAGGTAAGAAATTTTTTGCATGAGGCGATCCATTGAGAAGACTTCTTTTTCGTAAGCCTTATGGTCGCGCATGATATCTTTTAAGATCGCCATGCCGTCACTGCCGTCAATGATGCCGAATTTTTTTGGAAGTTGAGCTTCTTTCCAATTTTCTTTTAAAAACTGGAGTCCAAAACCATGAAAGGTTCCAGACCAAACTTTTTTCGCTCGAGGACCGATTTTGGCGGTCACCCGATGTTTGAGCTCTTGGGCGGCTTTGTTCGTAAAAGTTAAAACACAAATTCGTTCGGGCTTTGCCAAACCTTCATCAATAAGGCGACCCGTGCGAGACACGAGTACCGTAGTCTTGCCCGAACCTGCTCCTGCCAAGATCAGCAGGGGGCCATAGTTATGCGAAGCCGCTTCGGCTTGCTCCGGATTCAAATTTGCGAGCCAGGGATTCATTGGGACTTTCTGTTGTAAAAGCCTACTCTAACGAAAGTGCCCCCGCGCATCTAGAAATTAATAAGATTTTTTTTGCTGGACGGGGCGGGCGGGCTTTAGAGGAACGAGGCAGGTTCTGGGACCCCGGTAGGGCGCTGGGTGGTTTTGCGGTGGCCGTAGGTTCGCTTCGCTTTGCGACGTCCTATGGCTCGATGCTTAAAAAATAGCATTGCGTTTGGAATTCGTGAATTACGACAAAATTTGAGGTTCGGATTTTTAATTGCCGCAGCGGCAACTGATCGCGTTAGGTTTCAGATTATTTTCACATATTTTTATTTGACTCGGTTTTTGCTT
>CAZDFM010000421.1:0-3307 GCA_964504465.1 uncultured Pseudobdellovibrionaceae bacterium
GTGAGTTCTCGGTATTTGCTGAGGCTTCAAATACCATCGACATGGCCGTAGTTTATACTCCAAGTGCATTACAAGCCGCAGGCAGTCTACGTGCTCTCGAGGCGGGAATTCAGCTTGCAGCTGCCGACACCAACACGGCTTTTAAAGAGGGGAAGGTTGCCGCACACAAAGTAAGAATCGTTGCGATCGCCGGGACTACTGAGCGTGACACCGGAAACATCGAGCGAGATTTGTCTTCACTTCGAAGCAAATCAGACGGACGTTGGGACGATATCCATAACTTTAGAACTCAGTATGGAGCCGACCAAGTCACTCTTGTAATTGGTGGAAATTCTACCACAGCAGGAATGGGATATATTGGCGGCGGAGCAAGTCGTGCGTTTACAGTTGTACGCTACCAAGCTTTTCGCAATCAAACTTTTGCTCATGAGTTAGGGCATAATTTAGGCCTAGCTCATGCCGATGGATTAGAGATTTCGGGACGCTTTAGAACAATTATGGCGTACGGGAGTACCCCAAGGATTGCAAGGTACTCGAGCCCCAATTCCGTTTATCAAGGTTATAAAATCGGGGACAGACGACATAACTCGGTTGCGAAAATACTCAGAACGATTCCAAGCTTTTCTCGAAACTATTCTACTAAAGTTCGATAGTTTTAAAGCTCGGTATAGCCGGCGAGCGCTTTAACCAAGTGTTCTCGCCGGATAGGTTTAGTTAAAAAATCGTCGAAGCCTGCTTCTAAACATTTATTGCGCTCTTCAATCATAGCATGTGCAGTGAGCGCAATGATAGGCTTGGCGTATCCCTTCTCTCTTAAGCTTCGAGTAGCTTCATAACCATCTAGTAACGGCATTTGGATGTCCATTAGTAGCACATCATAGTTTCCAGAGAGTGCAGCCTCAACGCCTTGTAGACCATCGGAGGCTACTTTTATCTTGGCGCCTTCTTTTCGAAGATAAGTTGTTATTAAAATCTGATTGTCTGGACTATCTTCAACAAGCAAAACTTTAAGACCTGTGAGAGCCCGAGACCTGTTGAGAGTGCGCGGTTGCGTAGCTGAATATACAAGCGCTTCTTTGCCGACAAGCTTCGCGTGCGGCAGTAGTGGTGAATTGATGACAATAACAAATGTGCTTCCAAAGTGCGGATCACTTTCTTGAAGTTCAAGCTTTCCGCCCAGATTTTCTGAGAGTCTTCTTGAGAGTACAAGGCCGAGCCCTGTGCCGCCGAATTTTCTGGTTGTTGAAGTATCTGCTTGAGCAAAGGGCTGAAAGAGTCTTGATTGTTGCTCTTTAGAGATCCCAACTCCAGTGTCCTTTACAACAAACTTTAAGCAGGGCTCTTCATAATGGACGCAAAACTCAACAGAGCCTTTATCGGTAAATTTTAAAGCGTTGCCTACTGTGTTCGTAAGAATTTGGCGGAGACGAACTGGATCAGTATATAAAATGTCAGGAACTTTCGACTCGACGTCGAACTGAAATCCAATTCCTTTTTCTCCGGCTTTAAAGGCCATTACTGCAATAAAATCGGTGAGCATTTCTGCAAAAGAAAACTCGATCTGTTCAATTGTCATTTTGCCAGCTTCAACTTTTGAAAGATCTAAAATGTCGTCAATCAGGCGCAACAGTTGCTGTGAATTGCGTTCGACAATTCCCATATAATTAAGGTTTTCTTCGGGAGCATTGGCAGGATTCTTCATCAAATCAGTGAAGCCTAGAATGGCTCCAATAGGAGTGCGAATCTCATGCGACATATTGGCTAAGAACTGAGTTTTTGAAAGATTAGCGCGTTCGGCTTCATCTTTTGCATTATTGAGAGCCTGAAGGAGGTCTCGAACTTCGTATTGCTTTCGCCGAGCTCTGAGCGCAACCTCGACCGAGCGAATTAAGGTTAGTCGAGAAAAAGGACGTTCCAGTAAAGAGATGTTTCCAGATTTAGAAAACAACTCGAAGGCCTGAGTTACATCGTTACTCGTGAGCAATAGAATCGGGATGTCGGACCAAGCCGGTTGCTGTTTTAGACATTCAAGAAATTCATCGATTTCTGAAATATCAATGCCTTCTTCGCTCACAATGACTGCGCCACACTCATCGTTGAGATTCGCGCAAAGTTCAGTGACATTTTTGCAGGCACGAGCACTGAGCCCGACATTTTCAAGCACGTCTACGGCCACTTTCGAGTCATTAAATGTGGGAGCAAGCACCAATACGGTTTGCAAGTTCGTTTTTTCGGAAGAGGTCATCGATCCTCTTTCAAAATCTTATTGTCACTTCCTAGGTACCTTGGAACCCCCGTGAAAATTCCGGAGAATTCCTCAAGTACAGGGCCGACAATAACTCCGCCGGGCCCAATTCGGAGTTCTCGTAGGGCTTCTTCGTGCGCACCAGTCCTCTTTTTAATAACCGAGATGGCCTTTTTAATTTTACCGAAAGCTTCAAAGTAGCGCGTAATAAGAACAGAGTCGGCAAGATAAGTTAGATCAAGCGGACTCTGCATGCTTCCCATGATTCCAGCTTGAGCGAGCACCATCAAAGTGATCATGCCGCGATTTCCGAGATAAGAAAGGAGTTCGTGAAGCTGTAGCATTAAAAACTGCTGTTCTGGCATCGCATGGATATAGCCGTTTAGACTGTCAATGATCATGACGTCCGCGCTTTCTTCGACGGCTGTTTGTCTCACAAGCGAAGTGAATTGACCCGGAGTCATTTCGGCGGGATCTACTTTTCTTAAAGTAATCTGTCCGCTCTCAAGGTGTTTTTGTAATTCCATTCCGAGCGAATCGGCGCGCGCCTTGAGGTTAGCTTCACTTTCTTCAAAGCTATAAATTGCGACTCTGGCGCCTTTGTTTGCAGCCGCAAGAGCAAAGGTAAGGCAGATCGTGGACTTGCCTGTTCCGGCGGGACCTAAAATTAAGTTACTTGTACCCTTGTCAAAACCGCCACCAAGTAGACTGTCGAGTGCCGTAACTCCGGTCGAAAAGGTTTTGCGCTCAAATTGTCCAGCGTGGTTTGCCGCCACAAGACGTGGAAAAATTTGAATGCCACCTTTTTTAATAAGGTAATCGTGTGTTCCACCACGAAATTCAACTCCTCGTAGTTTTGCAATATGAAATTGTCTTCTTTCGACTCCGTACCCGGCTCGAAACTTTTCAAGAAGGAGCACGCCATGTACGATACTTTGCACATGTACATCACCGTCATCGGTCGTGAGGTCATCTAAGAACAATACGGTGGCGCCTCGGCCAATAAAAAATTCTTTAAACTGAAGCATTTGCCTTCGGTAGCGAAGTGAGTTGTCAGCGAGT
>CAZDFM010000422.1:0-3300 GCA_964504465.1 uncultured Pseudobdellovibrionaceae bacterium
ATGTCTTCCCAATCTTCCCATTTTGCATTCTGAAAAGAGTCGGCACCTTTTGCGAGACCAGCATTGTTAATAAGGATAGTGGTTTGTTCTAAAAATACTTTTTGCGATAGCAATGCTTTGTCAATTTGCTCGAGATTTTTTAAATCGACGGACTCGGTCTCAATGATTTGAGTTGGAAATTCTTTTGACCATTTGCTTTTGAGGTCTTGAAGACGCTCTTTGCGTCGAGCCAGAAGAAGCACATCGCAACCAGCACGAAGCAATTGGTAAGCCGTGGCAGCACCAATTCCAGATGAAGCGCCCGTGACAATTGCATTTTTAAGCGCGGTCATTTCTAAAGGTCCATCAAAAATCTAAGCTCAGGGAAAGTTTTTGAGAAATCTTCGTTTCTTAAGCGGTCCATACGTTTAGTCATTTTTTTGAACTCACCAATCAGATGTGGATCGTCACCGGATAGAATCCAACTTGCTGCATTCTTAAATCTTTGTCTCATTGTGTTTGTTGTTACAGCTTCTTGGCAGATGCGTTCGTATTTTTCGGCGATTTCTTCTCTGAATTTTCGAGGTAAAAGTTGAACCCTCATATAGTTAGGACCAAACAGCGGATTAAAAGAAAAATCATCGTGACCTATGAACCCAAGTTCGAGCCATTCTTTGTAGAAGTCGGGCATGTGCCACGCATTGTAAACTGAAGTCGTGGCCGAGATTTGAAACTGAACATGAGGACAGTCTTTTAACATTCGCTCGCGGTTTGCAACTGTTCGAGCCCACTTTTGACCTTTGCGAATGTATTCTCCGCGCGCGTGCGACCCATCTAAAGATGCTTGTACTCTCACGTCTTTAAATTGTTTCCAAAGTTCTACAACGTCTTTGTGTTTCCACTTTAATGTTGAAAAATTCGTGTTGTACCAAATTTTGACGTCGGTTCTTCCGGCGGCAAGGAGCGCATCTAAAATTTGGTAGTGCTCTTCCATAATAAGAGGTTCACCACCAGCGAAATAAATTTCTTCGACATGCGATAAATGCTGCAAAAGTTCATCTACGATTTGCGGGCGGTAATCTACGACTCGTTCGATCGCGTTAGGAAGAGTAGAGCCACCATAAAGTTTAAGGGTGTCTTCATGCCACGAACTGCTCGAGAGATGGCTACAACTGCGACATTTAAAATTGCAAAAGTTTGAGAGTCTAAAGTCCCAATAAACAAGTTTGGCTTGTTCTACGGTTCCGTCGACTTGAGTTTGCGTTACCATCTGGTCGTAGTGCTTAGAAAACTCTTTGTTATAATGCTTACGGAAACTTCCCTCGGTGGTTTTTTCAAGCTGATAACAATAAGAACATTCCGAGACGGCTTTGTCTTTGAGCATCTTGGAGCGAATCTCTTTCATCTTTTTCGCGTTCCAAATGCCGTCGATCGAGGTTTTTTTTGCGTTACCTAAGCAGCCTGACTCGTCAGAAACGCAGCAAGGAAAGACATTTCCGTCCGGACGAATCTGCAATGACGTCCACGGAAGCATACAAAAATGCTTTGAACGATTGAGCAAATAATCTTTGTCCAACGTTGGTGGAACTTCGGCAGTTGATTTTTTAAAAAAATTTTCGAAAATCATGTCGCTTATCTGTATCAGAATCTCCTTCAAGAGGGAGTGTTTTCAGTTGAATTTCTTAAGATGCAACGAGTCTGATTCCGATTTTGAATCTTCACGAATTAAGCATTTGTTTGTGTTCCTATAAACGTGAAGCATATTCAGCTTAACCATGGCTAAAGATACGGGGTGGTCCACACCGTTCGATTAAGCCACTGTCCAAAGGTCGAGGCGACCTAACTTCTTGAAAATTCTTATAAAAGAGCTGTGAGCGCGCGACGAGTATTTCAAGCCTCACACTTACGACTCATCGCATTATGTTTTTATTATATTTCATCTCTGTAAATTTTATTTTAACTATTACCCCACTTTTACGGTGGGGACCGTGGGAGTGCAGGGGGAAATTTGAATTATTCAACGTCATTCGTGGCAGCTTTAATTAGTATATTCTGTTTTGTTTCTGCACCGGCCTATTCGCAGGTTACAGGCACAGAACGGCTCGAACTTCCTGGCCAACAAAGAGTCACCGGTGGATGGGATCTGACTCTGATGACTGAAGCATCAAAGAGCTTGGCCGAGTATACAGACTGGAACGGTTCGGTCGCAGCCGACATTGCTTACAAGATAAAAGATTTTGATCTGGGAGTAGGGGTAGCCTACCTCTATCCGTTTGATGATAAAGTGACAGTTACTGAAGATCGTCAATATGGCCCCGAGGATCTTGAACTCACCGCTACTTATAAAGACCTCATCGCAAGTCCGATTCGTTCATTGCGTCCGACAAGTTATGTTCTTTTGCCGACTTCTGAAGTTTCTCAGAAAGCAACGATGATGACGACAGCAGCTGCGGGACTTTTGTTTTCTCAGCAAGAGAAATATTTTAATTGGAATACAACTCATTATTTAATCGGAAGCGCTCACCAGTACGAGACTGCGAATGCGTTCGGAACCTCTTATAACTCTCCAATCGGCGTGTCGAACAGTATCGGAATCTCGAGAACCTTCAATAAGATCACGCTTGCGACGAGTTACTCTCTCTATACGTATTATAATTACGCCAATAACACTAAAAATCTTCAAACCTATAGGGCTTCTGTCAGATGGCTCTTTCAAAAGGATTGGAGCGTTACAGGTTATTACCGCTGGCGCGACGATGTTGTTTCTTATTTGAGTGCATTCAACGATGACACTTCTAAAGCTGGATTATTTTTAACATATACGAGGTAAGGGGATGAGCATGCAAAAGGTAAACAGGATATTGCTGGCGGGTTTAGCAGCTTTGGTGCTGACTGCTGGTTGTACCAAAAAACGCGACGATAAGTTGAGCCAAGGGAATGGTATCGATTTGATGACCTACGGCAAGCTCGACAACCAAAGCTTCTCTCTTCAAACTGGAGACGTGATTTCAGATGCAACTAAAACTGCTTCTGAGAAAATCTCTATCGAAGGTGAAGTGACCGGAATTCGTAACCTCCCATTGGTAGACTATAGAACCAATGCAGAGTTGCTTGGGACAGATGTGCCTTTCCGAGGCCGACCTAATATGCGATATGAAATTCGTTATCGAATTAAGGATCGGTTCTTAAGGGTCGAAAAAATCGCCCACGAAAGAGACATCCCGACAGATGAGATGAGCTTTGCGACGAAGGAAGAAGATGGCCGTTATGCTGTCCCTTTGGTTGGTTACAAAGTTTCTTATTACCGTCTCGAGCATCAAC
>CAZDFM010000423.1:0-3299 GCA_964504465.1 uncultured Pseudobdellovibrionaceae bacterium
TCTCCCCGGGGCCAGAATTTTGCGAAGCTAAATTCTCTTCTAATTTCCAATTTCAAATTTCCGCCCCACGCACAGTGGCTGCGCGAAGCGCACATCTCGCAAAATTCAGAAATTGGAAATTATAAAATTAGAAATTAGAAGTGAAAGGCTATCGCCTTTATCGGTTGGTCGCTCCTTCCCAACTGTAATGTTTTCTCCAGCTAACTATGTCATTACGAGAACGCGACACTTTGATACCGTTCGCCAAACTTCGAGGAGGATTTTAATGCGTATATGTATTTTATTGGCTTTTGTTTTGACCGGGTTTTCGACATGGGCACAAGAATCAACTGCAACTAAGGTATGTGAAATCGTCAGGGAAAGGCCTGGTGTTTCTGTTGAGTTGATCCTGGGGGAGCAAAAGGTCTTTGTTGTGGGCTATGAGCATGGAACTGCAAATTCGCGTGGTGGGATTGCAATGGCTGTTGACCAGGCTCTTAAAGACCTCGATGCAGGCAAGTCTTGTAATTCTGTTGTCTCGAATGTCTTAGCTGTAACGGACTCAGAGAGCCGTTATACAGTCGCACAAAAGTTTGCCTATGAGACACTTGTAGGATTTGACTCGTTTGAGCCCGAGTTTATTGGAATCGAAGCCGCCTATGAAGAAGCTCCTCGAAATATGGAACTCAGTCGGCTTCTTGATGAGCGTGCAAAAACCTTCACTTCAAAATGCGGACAGCAAGGTAGTATCTTTGAGTACTTTTTAAGACTTGGCCTCGCTCAGTCGAGCTATCTCTATTCACAAAAAATGGGGATCCCAGCTATCGGAATTGAGCATCTTGGAGTACGAACCGAAGGTGGAAAGTTCTTTCCTCTAAAGGACCAAATCGCAAATAGCGACCTTTCTGCAGAGCTAAAAGATTTAATTATCGCAACTGGATACCGGTGGCTGTTTAACCGACAGGTCGTGATGAAAGAAGGTCTCGAATTAAAAGAGCTCATCGAGTCACCAGAACTCAAAAATCTATATGGACGGTTTGTGACCAGCATAATCTATCTCATTCTTCGCGATGCCGAGATGGCGAAGTCGATAATTCGCCAACAAAAAAATGGCGTGGTCTTGGTGGGTGCGCTTCATTTGGAGCCGGTGCGTGATGAGTTGCTTGCGGCTTG
The DNA here is from genome assembly GCA_964504465.1 of uncultured Pseudobdellovibrionaceae bacterium. Lineage (GTDB taxonomy): Bacteria > Bdellovibrionota > Bdellovibrionia > Bdellovibrionales > UBA1609 > CAZDFM01. Next base: position 1,153 of record CAZDFM010000423.1, read on the forward strand.
TAGGATTCCAAAAGTTGAGCCTCAGCCATTAAAGGCGCAATCTTCTCGGTAACACAAACGGCCATTTCTGAGCTTTAGCTGTTCTTAAGATTCGAGTCTCGAGTTGAGATACGTGGCTTGTGATGCGTAATTCAAATTCTTAACTCTTGGTTAGTGAGCTATTGGGCCTGGTTGAGCTCTCCGAAGCGAAAGAGTCTGTTTCGACTTTTTCGCTTTTGGAGCATTTGTGCGTGCGTCAGTTTGGTTAAGCATCGTTGTTTGTGGGATTACTTTTTCGCTTAGCCAAGTCGTCGCCGAAGAAGCATTGCCGCAACAGCATGATGGTCCTGTGAGTGAGAATTCAGACCGTGCTCCGGCTTCGCTACGAAGAGATTCATTGACCGAACGTGAAGAGACCACCTCGCGCGAGCTTTCGATTTCGGGAATCATCGAGGTGGGTTTTTCGGTCTTTAAAAATTTTGATAAGAGCCAGGGTTCGGATATTACAAACGACACTGTTCAAATTGATATCGAGAAGAAAATTTCTGAGCTTGCGACAGCGCGAATCACATTGCTGCATGAAGATGGCAGCGATCCTGACACTAAGTCAGTAGGTGTTGATGAAGCTTTTATTTTACTTGAAAAAGAATCACTATTTCTAAAAGCCGGAAAGTTTTATGTCGGTGCTGGCAATTTTAAGTCTGAGTTTATCAGTGATCCTGTCACTTTGGAGTTAGCGGAGACCAACGAAAATGCGCTTGCTATCGGGTACAGAACTGCATTGGGCGAAGTGAGCGTTTTTACCTTTAACGGTGACACCGGGAAGGCCGATCAATCCGATCGTGTTCGAAGCTTTGGGGCTCATATTGAATCAAATTTTCAGAGGGGCTCCACCACTCTTAATGCTACTATCAGTTATATGAGCAACATTGCGGAGTCTGACAGTTTAGGTCAGCCCGGAATTTTTAGCGACAAGAATGCCGACGCTCAAACAAATGACTTAAGCGAACTCACCCAAAGTTTGACTGCGGGATTTGACGCCGAAAACGAAAGTTTTGTACTGCATGCTGAGTATTTTCTAACTCTAGGGAACTTTGATAAGTCGGACCTAGATTGGAGCGGTCAAGATGCTCAAATTTCAGCCCTTAAATTAGAAGCGGGATTGAAATCCAAGGTGTCTGAAAAAGAAGTGCTATTTCTTTTAGGCTACCAGAGCTCTGAAGAAGCGCTCCTATTGGGCCTCCCACAAGTCCGCTGGCTCACTGGAGCTAAGTTGAGCGTGGAAGAAAACATCGAAGTTTCGTATGAATTCAAATACGAAGAGGATTACAGCCGAAGCTCGCGCTCGGGAGCCGAAAGCGGGACCGGTGGTTTTGCCAACACTCATTCTGTGTTGTTAGGTCTGTCATTTTAAAAAGCGCAGACCGCGACCGGAGAGTCGCGGCCTAAAAAGAAATCTATTCGTAGAGTGAATTAGAATGATCACCTTGAAAGCCAATGATTTCGCCTTTAGCCGTAACCTGCATTAAGCATGAAGTGCCGCTGTCGTCCCAAAAGAAAGAACCAAGATCGTTACAGACTTCTGAGTTCACAAGAATAAAAATATTGTCGCGAAACATTTCGCCAATTTCTTCAGGTGCAACTGAATAACCCATTGCTAAAAGTGCATCGAGCGCAAACTGACGATCAAATGTCGACGGCGCAGCAACAGCTGAAGTTGAAAATGCAAGACCTGCGAAAACTAAGGCAGACGCGATAAAAGATTTCATGAACCCCTCCAAGAAAAAATGTTTTAACTCGAGAGAGGATTAAATTGGGGGTTCTTTTAAGGGTCAAGTCTTTAGAAAAGCCTTAGAGGCTTTGCCGCATAGGGATGGAATAGGGCCTTGCGTCTTCCATCGAATTAGGATCATTGTTGGTCTCGGTTAAAAACGTCCAACTCGAGTCAAATTTGGAGAACTGGCTTTGGCGCAATTGAAATTTGCCAATCAAATCGCTCATCCACGCCGGAACTTTTAGTTCAGTTTTAAGTTCGAGGACTATCCCCGAGTGCTCCCCGATATATTGCTGAGCATGGTCATAGTTTAAAAACTTACGCTCTGAGGGAAAGATATTATACCCGGTCTCAGGGTAGCACCGCATCTGCCGGTCAAAGGTGATGCGAGAAT
>CAZDFM010000424.1:0-3275 GCA_964504465.1 uncultured Pseudobdellovibrionaceae bacterium
AAATGCAGCGAAAGGTTCTAACAATTGGATTCTCTCGCTATTTGGATCCACATTTACTACCACACTTGAACCATCAGCTGGAGGTGGCGCAAAACCCAAAGAATGAGTATCGCCTGGATCGAAACCCTTTTCTGGCAATTCATCGCCACTAGGAGCTTGAAGAACAAACTCTTGTCCATCTGCACCAACAAGTGGTTCTTTAGTGAAGTCTTTATCTAGCCTTCCAAACAATGCCATAGCAACAACAGTTTCTGGTGAACCGATGAAACTCAGCGTTTCAGCACGACCATCATTGCGTTTCGGAAAGTTACGGTTATATGAACTTACAATTGAGTTCACAGTTCCAGGCGCTAAATCATCTCGTTGCCATTGGCCAATGCAAGGACCACAAGCGTTAGCCATAACGGAAGCGCCGACTTCGTTAAAAGTTTGCATCTGACCGTCGCGTTCAATGGTTTTTTTAATTTGCGAAGAGCCAGGAGTTACCAAAAAGGGTTGGTGCATCTTTACACCTTCACTCAAAGCTTGTTTGGCAATCGAAGCCGCACGTCCAATATCTTCGTAAGAAGAGTTGGTGCAAGACCCAATGAGGGCCGCAGAAATTCTGGGTTCCCAGTTGTTATCTTTGATCGCTTGCTTCATCTCAGAAATACCGCGAGCGGCGTCTGGAGAGTGAGGGCCCGTAATTTGTGGCTCTAAAGTGCTCAAATCAATTTCGATCACTTCGTCATAATATTTATGTGGATTTTGAAGAACATCTGCGTCGGCATTTAAAATATCTTTATTGGCGTTCGCAATATCAGCCAAGTCGCCACGATGAGTAGTTCTTAAGAAGGCCTCCATACGGCCGTCGTAAGGAAAGATCGAGCAGGTAGCACCCAGCTCAGCTCCCATATTTGTGATGGTGCCTTTACCGGTACAGCTGATCGACTGACAGCCTTCTCCAAAGTATTCGACGATTTTATTTGTTCCACCTTTAACAGTTAAAATTCCGCAAAGACGAATGATGACATCTTTTGGAGAAGTCCATCCCTGAAGTTTTCCTTTGAGGTGAACTCCAATTAATTCTGGATTTTTAACTTCCCAAGCGAGACCCGACATCACGTCTGATGCGTCGGCTCCACCCACGCCAATTGCGGCCATTCCAAGTCCGCCGGCGTTGGGAGTGTGAGAATCTGTTCCGATCATCAATCCACCTGGAAATGCATAATGCTCTAAAACAACTTGGTGAATGATGCCCGCGCCCGGTCTCCAAAAACCAATGTTGTAGCGGCTAGAGCAAGATTCTAAGAAATCATAAACTTCGTTATTTTCAGCCATTGCGGTTTGCATATCAGGCTCAAGGCCGTCTTGTGCACGAATCAAGTGATCGCAATGTACAGTCGAAGGAACTGCGGCTTCGTCTTTTCCTGCAAGTGTAAATTGAAGTAGCGCCATTTGCGCAGTCGCATCTTGCATAGCTACTCGATCTGGCCACAACTCTAAGAAACTTTTTCCGCGAGTGAGATCTTGGCCTTCGGGATCTTTTAAATGTCCGTACATGATTTTTTCAGCCAACGTCAGCGGACGGCCCAAGCGCTTTTTAACCACTTCGAGAGTTTCGCGGGTTTTTTGATAAACGCTTTTCACCATTTCAGAGGTGGTTTCGATCTGAGCCATGTGTTCTACTGTTATTCGCGGTATGAATGCAATGTAGTTGAGAATAACGGTATTGGACTCGCAGCACAATGCCTGGCTTTTTGCATCACGAAGTCTAAGGGAATTCTTAGGCTAATTTGTTCGTTTCGCGACCTAAAAACCTACGCATTGACTGGTCTAGGTTTCAGAGGGAGTCTTAAGGGGTAAGAGACACACGACCTTTTAAGGAGAGAGAGATCATGATGAAAACAGTTATCAAATCAGCAACTTTAAGCTTGGCATTTTGCGCGGCCCTCGTCGGTTTTGCACCTCAAGCGAGCGCGAGCCTCTACGTTGAACCTTTTATTGGATATATGATGGGTGATACTGAAGCTTCAGGAGCGCTCGGCGGGTATAAAGAAGACACGACCGGGACAGATATGGGATTAAGACTTGGTTTTAGCACCTTAGGTTTTGCGGTGGGCGCCGAAGCTTCTCAGTCGAGCTTCGAAATCGACACCGACCCCTCGACCGATCTTGAGCCCACAAACCTGGGTTTATTTGCGTCCTTCGAATTCCCCATTTTAATTCGCGCTTACGCCTCTTACATCATCGAATCAAAAGGTGATTACGGGAACGCTGAAGTTGAAGGTGATGGTCTTCGTTTAGGAGTAGGTTTCACAGGACTCCCCTTTGTTTCGATCAATTTCGAATATCTGTCTTTAAAATATGACACCATTAAAGCCGCCGGATTTAGTGTCGACACCGACATCAAAACTGACCTATACGGTGTGAACGTATCACTTCCTTTAGATTTCTTCTAAGTTGAGTATTTAAATACAAAGCAAAAAAAAGCAGCCCTCACAGGCTGCTTTTTTTGTATCGTGATAGTTTGAGAGCTCGCCCAAAATGCTTGCGATCTCGCATTCGGCTCTAGATATAAGAGCCGCGTTTAATCTTATCGACGATAATTTTCTCTAAGATCAATGGATCAGTAGGATCTACCGCAAACACAGACTGCTGTTCGCAACGTCGCTTTTCTTTTACAAGCCAATGAAGAACATCGGCGAGTTTTTTGTTTTTCTTATCTTGAAAGAAAGGATCGTTGTTTAAAGCATCTTTAGCTTTTTTAAGAGACCGTGCTTCAGAAACATCCGACTCACGCACTTCGTAGCTATGAAGTTCATACTTTTTTACGTCTTCGGGTAACACACCTAAGAATTTAACTTCAGGAGCGCTAAAGTCCGAGTTTCTAATCAAACTTGCAGCTGAACCCGCTCTAAGAGTGCGGTAAATATTCTGAAGCGTGTACGCATCCAGATCTCCGTAGAAGTACATTGGGACTGCGAGCTGAGTTTCGATTGTTTTGCACCAGCCACGAACCGCGTTACTTGGAACCCCTTGGGCACCTAAAATAATGCAGTTGTGTCTTTTGGTCATACCGTTCGCAACCAAAGTGTTGGCAGTACCTTCTGATTCCACCACTAAGCAAAAATCAATTTTGCCTTTTTTCTTAAGCTTGAACTGCTGTGGTTTGTTTTTAGGCTGAAAAGGTGTTGTTCCGAGCATGCTCAAATCAACGTTTGCAGTCGTGCCGTCAGTTAAAGTCTCGGTGACGATCAAGTTTTGAGAATAAGTCTGACCACCGCGATCGTTCG
>CAZDFM010000425.1:0-3270 GCA_964504465.1 uncultured Pseudobdellovibrionaceae bacterium
CCCACCACTTTAAACCGGCAAGGCAATGACGTCGGGACACAGTATCGGTCCGCAGTATTTTATCATTCTGAGGAGCAGAAAAAGACGGCAGAAGATTTTAAATCTCTCGTTGAAAAATCAAAAGCCTGGAAGGCACCGATCGTCACCGAAATCACGAAGGCTCAAAAGTTTTGGCCCGCCGAAGAATATCATCAAGATTATTTGGATAAAAATCCTAAAGGCTATGACAACCATTTTGTCCGAAAAATTTCATTTGGACGTTCGCACTAACCTAAAACCCACAAGCGGCGAGGAATGATTCGGATTTGCAAACCAGCGGGTCGTGGATTCTAAAGATCTTAAATCGGCAATCCAACTGCCTCCACGAATCACTCGCTCTTTTCCCATGGAAGGACCTAAAGGATTAACTCCGGGTAGCAAAGTGTCACTGTACCAATCGTTGGACCATTCTTCGATGTTGCCCAGTAGATCAAAAAACTCAAAGCCATTGATCACTATGGGGGGCTTTTGCCCAACTGCTTGCGTGGATTGATCTGAATTTCGATTAAACCAGGCGTGCTCCTCAAGCCGATCGGCGTCGTCACCAAAAAAGTATTTACCTTGCGCTCGTCCCGCGGCTCGCAGCACAAACTCTTGCTCCGTTTCAGTAGGCAGACGGTAACCTTCAGTGTCGTAAACACTCCCCGAGCTTGAATTATAGCGAATCAGTTGCGTGGCACTCATCGCCGTACCTAAAGCCGCGTCACCTGAAATCGCACTTTCATCCAAAATGTAAGCGGGCTTTAAACCTTTAAGCTGCGAAAGGTGATTCGCAAAAATTACCGCTGACCACCAGCTCACTCGTTCAACCGGATGATCAGGCTGCACAATTAAAACTGCGCCCTCGACCGTTACACTTATTGCTGCCTCGCCCTCTGTAAAGCGCGCGGGGTTGGCCTTCATCACTTGAGCCCACTGATACTGTGTGACGGGTGTCGACATCATTTCAAAAGGCTGAGCCAGTTCGCGCAACACACGGTCACGTTCTTTTTTTGCAGTTCCCATTTTGAAGGGCTTTGGGACAACAGGGTGAAAGACGATTTCTTTAAATGCATTGTCGGTTTTAGACTCAACAGTGTCGCGCTCTACATCTTCTGTTTTGAGTTCACTAAGACTTCGCTTCGCCCACTCACGTAGCCGACTCACATCCAGGCCACCCGCCAAAAAATAAGTTTCAAGCCCTTCACGATGAATTTTTAAAGTTGTACTTAAGGCCGCCAGTTTTTCAGTGATAGGATTCACTAAAATATTCTGCTCTAAATTTTCAGAAAAGTTTTGAATTTCCTCAGCGCCTAAAATGTGATCATCTTCTAAAGCCGTGAGATAGACAATCAATCCATGGGTTGCGTCCGTCGCCGCAAAACTTTTCGGCATTTGTGCAGACTTCGTCAACAGCGACCCGCAGTCCTCTGCCGCCAACGCTTTAGTCGAAAGCATCATCATCACCAGAAAGCCGGCAAGACAAAATAACGTTCGAACTTTTAAGCTAAGTGCCACCACCAAGAATTCCCACCCAAAACCAACAACGAGCTGGTTCTCCCATAGCCCCCTCGTAACATTTTGAATTGTCATGGTCGCCAAAAAATTACAAACGCCTTTTAAGGATGAGGTAATTACAGGGTTTTAAGGGGTCAAATGGCTTTTATTCTTTGGTCTTTTTCACTAAGTGGCGCAAATGCTCTTGTTCAAACTTTGAAGTCTGATCTTTTTTGATCCCGGTCAGCTTTTCAAAGTTTACTACAAGGTCATCAATTACACGGTCATGAAGCTTTGGATTTCGCTCAAAAATAACACTAAGTAGAAAAATTCGGGCTTTAATCAGCCATTCGGTCAAAGGCCTGTCGTAGGTTTCAGCGGTCGGCCACTTTAATTTTTCAAGTCGTTTTAAATGATCGGCAGGGGAAGAGTACTGGCTTCCATAGTAAATAGCCGAACTAAAATCGACAGCTAACTTCATTGCTTCTTCAAGAAGTCTTGAAACTTTTGGTGGAATGTCTTTGGCTTTTTTCTCGGTGAAGAAATGCGCTTGATCCGCTTTAGGAGGCTGCTTCGACTCAGCGACGTGTTTAGAAATCGTCTCTCGGTCAAACTCTCTATAGAAGCCTTGCTCTGCTCCGATAGATTTTGAATCCATTGCGAACTGTTGCAGTTCATCGTTGGTGCCATTGATCGCGACAAACATCACCTGAAGTGGAGTGTTGCGATCGATTGCCTTTCGCGCCTGAAAAAGTTCGGGTGCATTGATCTTATCTTGCCCGTCGGTCATGAGCACAATGTTAGCCGCAGCCAAAGGTTCGCCTGAACGTCTTTCTGCATCCGCCACCAAACTCATCGCCTGCATCAAAGCATTTTGAATATTAGTTCCACCCGCGGTGTTCGCAAGTTTTTTGCGGTAGTCACGAATGACTGCGAGCGCTTCAGCTACGTTTGTGACCATAACTGGAGTTCCGGGATTATCATCAAATGGTACAATCACGACCTTATGCCGATGTTTTCCGCTCCCAGATACATCGCTAATAGCGTTTGCCGTAAAGGCGCTAATTAAAGCCGCTTGAAAATCCGCAGGATCCCCGTCCATTGAACCCGAAGTATCGTAAAGTACAATCGTCACGCGTTCAGCTTCGTCTTTTCCGTAACCAGCAGGGACTGGAGTAATTCTTCGGCGCCCCTGCACGTACACAGTGCCCTCTTTAAAGTTCTCTTCAATGCTTTTACCTGGCTGACCAACAAGAGAACGGCTCATATCTGAGAATCTCTGACTTTGAATTAAATCTCGCCCACGAGGCCTACGTGGATCACGCATCCAAGTTTTGACCTCAATCGTTTCAGGGCGAGGAGTCGAATTCAAAATAAAATCCGTGTGAGAAGAAAGTTGCCCAAGAAGTCTTAAATCTCGCATTTGGCCTTTGCGAATCGCGTCCGCCACACTAATTGTAGGAGCATTGGCCCCTACAGATGTGAGCCCATACTTATCTTTTAAGATAGAATGGGTAATAGGAGGAAGTGTTGCCATTAAATCCCCAACCAAACCAATTTCTGCTGAATCTGTATGAGAGAGAGTATTTAGCTCGGCTAAGGCCTCTTCTAATGTGCGAAGTAGTTTCACAGGACGCTTCACCCCACGTGCAGGGTCGTCATCTAAAAGTCTTGTGTAAAGTTTTAAGGCCTCATTTGCGAGGTGAAGTTCTTGATGTGTTTCGTTTACATTTTTCTTGAGTAAACTAAAAGCAA
>CAZDFM010000426.1:0-3266 GCA_964504465.1 uncultured Pseudobdellovibrionaceae bacterium
CAACCCGGCGGGTTGCAAAAAGGGCGACGGGCCTTTTTAGGAAAGCTCGCGTTCTATGAGTTTTTGGCTTGCGCCGGTTCGGCGAAGAACTTCGTTTTTAATTTGAGTTTTAAAATTGGCGAGTTCTGGGTGAGAAATCAATTGGTCGAGAGCTTTTTCAAGTTCATCTGCCGAGCTTGAGCTGGTGACCATTGAAAGCTCTGGGGCATCGATTGAGCCTTGAGTTGAGGGCTGTGCTTTTAGTGGGAGTTTTTGGAACTCTATTGCTTCACGGTTATTCGTGTGTAAAGGGCCGATGAGGGTGGGGCAGCCGGCGGCGAGGGGTTCCATGACCGAATGAACCTTCGCCTTGTAGGAGCCCCCTACAAAGGCTATGTCGCCGTAGCTATAAGCCTCTGCGAGAATCCCGAACTGATTAATGATCATAACCTGCGAATCCCAAGCTTTATTATCGGACCATCGTTGGTGGGATAGGCCTAGGCTCTTAAGCTGTGCTTCGAGCGACGCAAGATGCGAAGTCGTCGCCTCATGAGGCGCAAGAACCAAGCGCAGTTCATTTGCTTTAAGTTTGCGGGTCGCGGCTTTAAGTAAAATCTTTTCGTCTTCTGGCCAGGTCGACCCTGCGGTAAGAACGGGGATTGAATGAGTCATTCGCCAATTTTCTAAAGCATAAAGAGGCTTATTGAGTTCAAGGCGCGCTTTGACTTGGTCGTAGCGAGTGTCACCGAGAACTTCGAGAGGCTTCGTTACTCCCCAAGTCTCTAGATTTATTTTGTCCTCGCCACTGACACAGTAAATACGATCGAGTTGATTCCAGAGCCTTAAGTTGAAATAGCTTAAGTAGCGCTTGAAGCCAGTCACTGGCGAGCGAGAGGCTGAGAATAAAATGATCTTAATCTTACGCCGCCGGGCTTGCCTTATGACCTCGGGCCAAAGATCTGTGCGCGCAATCCAAAGCTCTTTAGGTTTTTGGCGTTCAAAAAAATCGCGAACCGGTCCCTCAATATCAAAAGGTAGGGGTTCCGCATAGTCGACGTCAGCATGTCCCAAAACCTGTTTTGAATAAGACGGCGAAAAATATGTGACGAGTGTGGTTTCGCCACGGGCCTTTAAAAGTTTAAGTACAGGTTTGGCGTATTCGAACTCGCCAGAAGAGGCATGAATCCAAATAGGCGCAGAGTCACGCAGTGGTGAACCTTTTGAAAAGGCGTCGCGCTGCACGCGTTGGGACCACATTTTTCTGATTTTACTCGAAAACAGTGCCGCCACTGAAAAAGCAATTAGATAGAGCGAAAAGTAAAGAAAACGAATCATGCCTCAAAAGCTACAAGCTTGAGGCACAATTCGCAATGATTTTGACTACTCTGGTTTTGGCAAGAGGGCTTTGCAATCCTCAGCCGATAAAACAGGCACATCATCAGGAACAGGTACGCTGTTTTGAAGTTTCTTTCGGTATTCTTCACGGATCTTATTCACGTCCGCTACAAAACGCGGGCGGGGGAGTTCGTCTAAGAGCTCTGCATCTCGCACAAAACTTTTTTCTTTGAGCGCAGGGTGAGCTTTCTCAAAAGCCTCGACGCGTTTGTCTGTTTCGGGGTCGAGTGGGTAAACCATTTCAGCTTTCTTTGTATCATAAAATTTCTGAAGCTCAGGTCCTGTGACCAATCCCTCTTCAGAAAGTCTGATTCCGAGCGGGACAAACAACGAATCAAAGTTCGCAATTAAGATGTTTCTTGCGAGTTCGCGGCCTTCTTCTAAGAAGGCTTTGAGTTCACTTTGAAAAAGTGTTTTGCGCTCAGGTGTGAGGGATTCCAAATAAACAGAAAGCTCCTGGCCTTGAGGAATAGCGGCACGTCCCCATTTTTCAGAAAGGCCCCACTGAAGAATTGCGACGGTTGCGATTTGCGAAGCGCGCTCCATATCGTTGGATTTGCCCGCATCGTGGCGTTCACCTTTGGTGACGATTGTCTGTCCGACTTCGCCGGCTGCCATTTGCGCGATTTGAGCAATGACGGCTTCGCGCGTGTACATCCAGCTTTCTTGCATGCTGTATTTAGCTACACCCAGATAACGAATCCAACGGTCGTTCATTTTAATTACGCCTGGAACGATGCTGACCCCGTCAGTTTTTAGCTTATCGCCAAACACGATCTCGCGGACTATGTCGTGACCTGCTTCATGAAAAGCCGTTAAAATTCGGTCGACGTCAGCAGTTGTGACTTGGCGAGGCCGAATACGCTTTTTTACTTCGAGCAGAATCTTAGTCCCGTCTTCGGTAATCAGATTAAACTGAACGACTCCTGCATCACCAGTGTCCTTGATGTTTTGGATGATCACCTTAGAATTGTTCGGAATATGATGAGTAATTAAAAGATATCGAAGCTCGGTGTCGAAGAAGTCCCGTGTGAAACGATCAATCGAGGCCCCTTGTTCCCATAAGACAAAACCTTCATCTTCAATGGTTTCAATCAATCTTAGGTAATCGTCAATGTTGGCAAAACTAACCTGCCATCCGAGACGCCCTTCGATGGGCGCCATTTTTTTAAGTTCATTTCGAACTTTAATATAGGTGAGGGCTCTCACGTCGGCGTAGTTAAGCCCGGGAAAGAAAAAGATGTTGTCAGACCCGATACGATTGAGGAGGGCAGGACTAAAAGTTTTCTCTAAAAACTTTCGCATAAAATCAGGATCAGCAGTGGCCTGCTTATAGATCTGATCCATGGCTTCTTGTTGCTCAATTTCGGGAATATCTCGAGGAATATCTAAGTACCATTCTTCGCCGGCGTTTCCGGTCATAAGAATAATCGCGTTTGACATCACGCGAGGCTTTCCGTCACTGAAAGTCGTCACGACAGGTTCACGAAGAATGTCGTAAAGAGCTTTTAGAACTTCTTTTGGAGCATTTGCGACTTCATCGAACACAAAAACTGCGCGGCCATGAAGACGATCATAGGCCTTCATAAAAGGAGAAGGTTTGCCGTCTCCTTGCCCATCTCTGACACCTAAAATTAATTGCTCAAGATCGTATTTTGAGCCGATACGACTAAAATCGATAAGTTCGTAAGCACCTTGATCTTTAAACAGTTCTTTAGCCAATGCTTTCGCCAGTTCGGTTTTACCAACGGAAGATGGACCTAAGAACATATAAGATTGCGCGGGGCTTGTGGCGTTTTCGGTCGTCACTTTTGCCCGACGAGCGTCTTCAGAAACAAGCACACGTCGAGAAAGGCGCTTAATTACCGTGTGTGCACCGACAACGTGTTTTG
>CAZDFM010000427.1:0-3264 GCA_964504465.1 uncultured Pseudobdellovibrionaceae bacterium
CCTGGAAGAGTCTCGACCTTTAAGGGAGAATTCATACGAACGAGTTCGCCATCAAGGGCTACAAGATTCGAAGATTTACGAGTGTGAATCGAGAGCTCTTCTACGCAAAAGGTTTCAAGGCGGTCTTCTTTTTCTAAAGTTTTAAAAATTCCACGAAGGATGATGCGTAGGGCTTCAAGTTTTGTAACAGGCTTCATCATAACGACTGCCAACAGATCTTGCTTCATACATTTGGCAACACTCATCTGTAAGTTTCGAAGTTGAAGAGGATTATTCCCGATAAAAATCAAAGGAGTGCGCACCGTCTTTGGGGTTCCATCAGCAACCAGGTCAACTTTGAGTAGTAAATGCTTACTCAAAATACTGATCATAGTTGAAATGATGACGACCAAACGATTTCGACCAAAACGCACTGTTCGATCTTCGCGCTCTCTGATGGCTTTCGCGTAGAGTCCAAGGCTTGCGTTAATTAAAAATATTTGTCCATTCATGCTGCCAAGGCGAACGGGCCGAGTCTCGCCGGTTAAGGCAAGCCGAAGAGCCTCGAGTGGTTCTTCAGAGATTTTATGGTTTCTTGCAAAATAATTGAATGTCCCACAAGGAACAGCCGCAAAACGAACGGGCTTTCCGTGAGCAACTTGCGCAACACCGCGGATGGTACCATCACCTCCGGCCGCAATGACGACGCCTCCGTCGGCAATTGCCGCATTGACCGCATTTACACTTTGTTTATCGAAATCCTCACTGCTTTTTATTTCGTAGTCGATAAGTTCGTAACCGAGTTCGTCACAGATTTTTTTTGCATCGTCTGCGAGGTTCTCACCCTTGCCTTTGCCAGATTTTTTATTGGCGATCAGATGGGCACGTTTGGTTGGCGCTGCTGGTGACAAGAAGTCCTCCGGGTTCAAACCCAAAAGATAACATAGGCCTTTTCAAAAAGTATCAACGGATCAACACAATTAGTTCAGAGAATTTATAAAGGAACCTGAAAAAATGATCCGATAATTGACGTGACAGCCATTGCGAGTGCCCCCCAAAAGCCTACCCTTAAGGCGCCAAGCCAAATATTAGAGCCGCCAATTTTAGCCGCGAGCATTCCGAGCAGAATTAAAAACACAAGGGATGCCGACGAGACAAGAGCGCTTAAGTTTTCAGCTGAACCGATAAAGACCATAAGTAAAGGAAGTGCCGCGCCAACCGCAAAGGCTCCAGCGGACGCAACAGCCGCTTGAATTGGCTTGGCCGCTTGGCGACTGGTGATCCCAAGTTCGTCTCGAGCGTGTGCACCTAAGGCGTCTTTCTCCATTAATTGCTCGGCAACTTCGCGAGCGAGTAGAGGTTCAAGACCACGACCTATATAGATGTCAGCAAGTTCTTGTCGTTCGGATTCTATATTTGATGCAAGTTCCAATTTTTCGCGTTTTAAATCCGCTCGTTCAGTGTCGCTTTGAGTGCTAACCGACACGTATTCGCCTGCAGCCATAGACAATGCGCCTGCCGCAAGGCCGGCCACACCTGTTAGGAGTATGGCTTGGTGTGAGGTTTGTGCTGCCGCCACTCCTAAAATCAAACTCGAGGTAGAAATAATGCCGTCGTTAGCACCCAGCACCGCTGCGCGAAGCCAACCCGCTCTATTTATTCGATGAACTTCAGGAAGCACATGAACGAGACGCCGTCTTTTTCCCATACAAAGAAATCCTCTCAGGTCAGTGGGCGTGGTTGTTGTTGGCTCATACAGTGAAAGGCTCCGCCGCCTGCGAGAATAGCCTTTGCCGAAAGCCCCACAGTCTGACGGTCAGTAAAACAAGAAGCAATAGTCGCAACCGCAGCCGAGTCATGAGGTGTGCCAAAAGTTGGAACTATAACTTTTGTATTCGCAATAAAAAAATTCAGATAACTTGCCGGCATTAACTCGCCCTCATATTCGTCTACGACTCGGCCGGGAGACGGAACCCGCGTGATTTTAATTTTGCGTCCTTTTGCATCGGACATCTTTTGAAGATCCTGATCAACTTTTAGCATAACTTCGCGATTGGGATCATCGGTATCAAGAGGCTGATGAATGACCACGTGGCCCGGACCTACAAACCGAGCCAACGTGTCGATATGTCCGTCCGTGTGATCATTGATGAGCCCATCACCCAACCATAGAGTTTTTTGAATACCCAACTGCACTCTTAAGAGTTGTTCAATTTCTGCCTGCGACATTCCGGGGTTGCGGTTTTCATTCAACAGACATTGGCGAGTGGTGAGGCAAGTGCCCTCGCCGTCGAATTCAAGAGAGCCGCCTTCAGAAATCCAATCAAGTGAAAATTCCCGAAAACCCGCAACCGCTGCAATTTGACTCGCAACTTCTTTGCTGTAAACGAGTTCATACTTTCCGCCCCAACCGTTAAATGCAAAGCGAAGAGTCGCAATTTCGTTTCCGGGCCCTTTAAGAAATAGGGGAGCGATATCGCGAAGCCAGATTTCACCAAAAGGAATAAGGTGCAAACGGACCGGCAAATGCGAAAGCCTTTGTTCCGCTTCAGCACCGGCAATTTGATTTGGCACTAAGATATTAAGTCTTTCGCCGCGAGGCTTTTGAGTGATCGGATCTAGAGCGGCGATGGCTTCACAAAACGCTATAAATTCGTTTTGTGCTTGTAAGAGATCCTCTTGCCATAGTTCTGCGGCACACGGCCAGCCTAACCAAACTGCTTCGTGCGGCTCCCACTCTGCGGGCATTCTAAATCCGGCAGCGTGAGGTGAAACAGTCCTAGGCATTGTGGCTCCTAATTCGTAATACTAATTCAGTTACGGCTCTTACAATGGAAAAATTTAAAACTCAAGAACTGCCCCCTTACCCTGTGCCAAGCCGCCGGTTATGCTCAAGCGCATAAATCGCAATATGCCCTGCTAACTGATCAGCTTTCTTCGTAGTGCACCAGGTTTTTCTAAATAGTCGATTAATGTGAGCTCGAAGCATGGCGCATGTATGATTCAAACTAAAAATCGGATCCCACTTAATCTTCTTTAGCTCTCCTTGCCCAGTGATCGCGCCCCGCGCGCCTAGGATCGTCTCATGAGTCGCATCCGGAAAAAACCTTCGCACATCGTTTACGTAATAAGGATTACTATCAGACCTGATCACGGCATTTGGAGAGATGAAAGGTTTTACTTCATTAAAGAGCTTTTTTCGAGCCTGAGACCTGTGGTCGGCTCGGCGTCCATATTTTTTACGAGCTATTTCGGCAAGCCTGCCTTTAGCTGCCATTTGCGATA
>CAZDFM010000428.1:0-3258 GCA_964504465.1 uncultured Pseudobdellovibrionaceae bacterium
TAGCTTCGGCAACTTTAATGTTTGTTTTATCTTTTTGTCTTTTTACGACTCTCGCAACTACCCTCTCCGCATGTTCGAGCCAACAAAAAACTGAGGCCTCGGCACCTGACACAAGCACAACAAACTTCCCTGAAGTTGTGAAAAGGTACTCTGCTAACGCGCGGAAGTACGACGGCTTTCACCAAACCTTCGAGGTAGACGCTACAATTTTGAACTCAGAAGTCAACGTGGGCATTTTAGATCAGCGAGCGAAGTTTTTAAGCTGGACGCCAGAAGAACAACGCCAAGAACGCGAAAAATCTTTTCAAGAGATGGCGGCTTACAGCAAGTTTTTTATGAGCTTTTATTCTCCAGAAAACGACTATGATGATCTTTCCAAACCCAATAGCATGTGGAAAGTTTATCTCGAGACAAATGGTCAGAGATATGAAGGCAAAGTTAAAAAAGATCAGTCAAAGGTTGCAGAACTTCGTCAGCTTTACCCTTATATCGACCGCTTTCGAACTCTCTATAATGTGACTTTTGAAGTCCCCATGTCAGCCGTTGAACAGCAGTCTTCGACACTTATATTGACGTCGTCGTTAGGTTCGGCCAGTTTTGAATTTCCCCCTGTGGGCTCCAAATAACCTCGGCACCCCGAGGGACTTCACTCACCGCGACCTTTTTATCTAAAGGGTAAACCACTGCAAGTTTAATTGTGCGGCCGGGTTTAAGCTTTTGAAGCGCTAAAGAATAAAGCCAAAGCTGTCTCATCGCGCGTTCTTCAAACTCGGGTCGCCCGGTTTTATAATCCACAATCCATATGGTGTTTTCTTCTTCGATTTCTCCCCAGAGATCGATTTGTCCTTCGATCAATCCGAAGGGCGCCTTGTATTGATAGCCCCACTCAACTTGTCCTTCGCGGATCAATCTCTCCATGGGCGGTTCATTTAGCGAAAGAGCCCAGTTCAAACCGCTTAATACGTCTTGTTTTCTGTCGGGAAAATGTTTTTGAACGAGTTCGTTTAAATCCCAATCCTCGCGGTATTTCAGAGTTTCAAAAATTCTGTGGATCAAAACTCCTTCTGCAGCTTTACCCCATTTTCTGAGACTGATTGCGGTCGGCGTGGTTGGAGGTAAGCCTTGAACGCGCTTTTTCTCGAGAGTTTCTAAGACTTGGCTCACCGACATCTTTCGAGGCGAATTAACTGCCTGCTTTTGGTCTTGGTAAAGTGCGCGGGGCGTTTCAAAATTTGTATTGGTCGGATCAAAGACTACATCAACCGCAACTTCAGAATCGTGCAGATAACGATAAGGTGTTTTCTCTGGATCCCGATTTTGAGCAAGCCAGGTTTCAAAGAGATCAGACCATCCTGCAATATTGCTCTTTGTCCAAATAAGGCTGAGCGATTCTTTGGCTCTTGTCATTGCAACATACAAAACCCTTAAGCTCTCTTCTTGTTCTTTGGCCGATCTTTGCTCGCAGAGCTCGTCAATCCAACAAGTTTTGATTCGTTTTTGATCGATGTCGTTTTTAATATTGAGACTGTAGCGGTTTTGAACCAAGTCTCCGTACCAAAGACTGTTGTCGTTTGGCGCCCTCGAGCCACCACAGAAAGGAATGATCACATGGGCAAACTCTAAGCCTTTTGCCGCA
Source organism: uncultured Pseudobdellovibrionaceae bacterium (assembly GCA_964504465.1). Lineage (GTDB taxonomy): Bacteria > Bdellovibrionota > Bdellovibrionia > Bdellovibrionales > UBA1609 > CAZDFM01. The sequence continues at coordinate 1,637 of CAZDFM010000428.1, forward strand.
TGAACAGTCATCAATTGAATTCGGTCGGGCTCGAGGCTTGAAAGTGCGTCGCCCTCTTGATTGTCCTTTTCGAGATCCGGTGTGGTCTGAAATTCCTTAAGCCAAGTTAGATAGTTAAAGCCAGGTTGCTTTTCGGCAACTCGAAGAGAGTGAAACCACTTCCAGATGTTAGCTTCACGTCTGCCGCTTGGGTCAATTTTCCGGCTCCAATCGATGAGTCCCGATTTTAACATCCAGGCTTCGAGAACATCGGTGGCTGCCGACTTCTGAGAAAGTTCACGTAACTCTTTTAACTCTAACAGAGTTTCGTTGTTATTTAGACTTTCAAGACTGTTTAGACCGATCCACAACGAAGATGCCTTTTTAAATGCCGCATCGATAACTTGCGAATCTTTTAACCTGCTCCATGGAGTGCGCAGAAGTCCCACTAGATTTGCATTGTCGTGTGGATTCACTAAAAATTTTAAGAATGATATTAAATCTAAAATTTCTCTTCGCTCTTGAAAGGCGCCTGAACTTTGAAGTTGCACCGGAAACTGCCGCTCTTTTAAAAATTCAAAGATACTTTTTAAGTTTTGACCTTTTCGGGCAAGAATCGCGATGTCCTTGGGGTTAGCACCTTGCTCCAAAAGTTCTTTAACTTTGGTTGCCACCTTAAAAAGTTCAGGGTGACCTTCTTCTTTTGAGTCGGGCTTTGGGAAACTGTGAAAGTAAGCCACCAAGGCCGAGCGGTCTGAAACCTGACGCATCGGAAGCATCCGGATAAAACGTGAGCTCGTCGAGGTAAAAAAGTCATTGAAGAACTCTAAAAGCTCCCCTCGTGAACGCCAATGGTCAGTCTTAAAAAGGACCTCTTCACCAATGGTTTCAAGATGCTTCATTTTATCTTCGAAGTTTTCAAAACGTGCACCTCGGAACAAATAGATACTTTGTTGAGGGTCTCCTACAAAGAAGGCTGGGGCTCGGCCCTTGAGTTTATCGAGCAGTTGATCTTGAAGTGGGCTTGTATCTTGGTATTCATCAATCAGCCAGTAATCCCAATCATTGCTAAACAGCTCACCTAAATCAGGACGAGTGTCTAAGATCTCAAAACTCAAAAGCTCAAGATCTTCCATTTGAAGTTGTCCCCGAAGTGACTTCTCTTGACGCCATTTTACAAAAATTTCTTCGCTCAAAGTACCGTAGGCATGATGCAGCTTCTCGAGCTTATCCCAGGATAAAACTTCTGACACACATGCCAACACGGTTTCTTTTGCATCGGCCAAGATCTTTTGGTTTTGGACGTTTTGTTCTTTTTCGAAGATCTTATTACCTTTTTTAGAACCGTTGGGATGTTTGGGCCAAGCTCCAAAAATCGCATCAATCTCTTCGATTCCTTTATGCTTAAGGGTGTCGATCGTGGCTTTGAGTTCGCTTACAAACTGCGGATAATCTCCGGTTAGAGTTTGGCGTTCTAAAAATACCACGAGCTCTGTTAACTCTTGTGCCACTGCCTGGAGTTTAACATTCATCTTCGATAAACCTTCTTCGCGAGAAAGAGGCTTCATCGTTTTTCTTGAGAGCATCCACTGGGGATAGTGGCGCGAAAGCATATTGAGTAATTCGAAAACCCGGTACTCTTC
>CAZDFM010000429.1:0-3244 GCA_964504465.1 uncultured Pseudobdellovibrionaceae bacterium
GAAAAACCTCAGCTCCCGCAGAGTCTGAACTTTGTTCCGAGCCCGGTCGGGTCCTATGTCGGTCCTAAAGAAAAGGTTAATGTACCTAAAAACTCTAGAACGATCTCCATTGAGATTCCTACCCGGGTCGATTCGGGCGGTGTAGCTGGAATGCCCTTGTCAGCTAGATACGCAAGCCCCGGACATATGACCAACTTTGATTTTGCAATGATGGATTCGAACACGGGCCGTGTCGGTTTCCTTATCAAAGAATCCGATAGCGAGCGCTTGCTTACGGGCAAGTCTGAGAATGGAAATTTAAAAATTCTTTGGCCCACGGGCCCAGTACTCGGTGCGCCGATGGATTTTTATCAACCCTATACTTACGTCCGCGACGATAAAAACTGAGGGGTACAAATGTCAGAAGAAGCTGGAAGACGAAAATTTTTATTTTCACTCGGCTCACTGGCGGCTGCCGCTGCCTTTTGGAATAAGAAGAGCTCGGCCGAGCCGGTTGTGAAAGCTATTGAGCAAAGCGCAAAGCCTAAGGCTGCGTCCGAAGGCGGCTTCGTATCGGTGCAAACACCTGGAGTGCCCACGCTGCAAGGGACTTTGAACGGTTCAGTGAGGGAGTTTCAGCTGACAGCAGGGCCAGTCACAATCCAGTTTCCGGATATGAGCGACGGGATGGGAATGAGGGGCAGGCCTGTGACGGCTTTTGGATATAACGGTTCCACGCCAGGGCCAACCCTCGAAGCGGTTGAAGGTGAAACACTACGTGTACTCTTCACGAACAATTTATCTGAAGCGACGACCATTCACTTTCACGGTATCGATTTGCCCGTTGAGATGGATGGTGTGCCAGGGTTCTCGCAAGAACCGGTCCCGCCCGGAGGCTCGTTCGTTTATGAGTTTCCCCTAAATCAGTCGGGCACTTATTTTTACCACTCCCACGTAATGGGCGCAAAGCAAGTGGGTTTGGGATTAATGGGCTTTTTTGTGATCCATCCGAAAAATCCCACACCTTCGCAAATCGTAACCCGCGATTATGCCTATATGCTTCACACCTGGAAACTGAATCCCGGCACAAACGTTCCCGACATCTTAGATATGAGTGACTTCAATTATTTCACGATGAACGGTAGGGTCGGAAACGGAGTCCGGGGCTGGAAACTTCCGCCCATGCAAGCCCGGGTCGGTGAACGTGTCCGCATCCGAGTTACAAACTTGAGCATGCTGACCCATCCTGTGCACTTGCATGGGCATCAGTTTGTTATTACCGATTGGGGCGGAGGGTTCTTGCCTGAACACCAGCAAATCCGCGCCAACACGATCAATGTCTCCTCGGCGGAAGTGCGTGTTTTGGAATTCACAGCCAGAGCTCCTGGCAAATGGATGTTCCACTGTCACTTCCTCCATCACACAATGAACGACATGGACCGCCCCAAGCTTCCTGGTGACCAGGACCATGGGGATATGTCGGATATGGATCATGGTGGTATGACTACCTGGATTGAAATTACCTGATCGGCTTGTTCGCTACGCGCGGAGGCTTAGGCGCGAATGTTACCACCGGGCCTCCGGGCAGAGAGAGCAAACCGGTAAAGACCGCAAACCGCTTAACTATTTCAGTCATTTCGGATTTTCCTGAAGTTTGTTCTCAGTGAGCAACTGTATGCTCGCATTTACCCACGCGAGCACTGTCTGTTTTTCCTCACTATTGAGTCGTGATCCACTGTGCAGAATCCAATAGCGAAATGGTGGCATAGAGATTTCGATTACTGCCTTTCGAATCGCTTCCAAATCCTCCATCGGCGACCCGTGACCCTTGAAAGGAAAGTCTTCACTCATGTCTAGATGAGATTTAGCCTCATTGATGTCACTTGCTATAAGCTGTTTCGCGCCAGGAATTTTTGCGTACCAAGGATATTGGGTTTGATTACTATGACAATCAAAGCAGCTCTTTCGAAAAATTGATTTAACGTTCTGGAGATAAGACTCATTGATTGCTTTCAACGCTTCCTCTGAAGCGTCAGATTTAGGCGCTGCGTGATGTTCCATCTTCGATTTATGGGTTTCTCCCTCGTGAGCACGGGCAAGCGGTGTTGAGGCAAGAGTCAGAAGTGACAAGAAGGTGAGGAGGCTCGCCCCACCTCTTGCGGGCTCTAATAAGGCGCTAGCCGTGAGTTTCACTTTTTCCCGCTCTTTAAATTTTGAACGTATTTTTCAAAGTTGGCCTTGTTTTCAAAATATAAAACGTCACCAGTATCGTTCGCAGCAATTAGTGCCGTTGCCTTATCCACTGGCCTTTTAGATTGTGGATCGGTCGCGTTTCTTGAGTTCGCATCTTTTTGGATTGTTGCTTTGCAGTTCTCGCAACAGCCATAGTAGGTTTTATTTCCTTGTTCTACCGGGATCTGCGGTTTTGAGAAATGCATGTTGGTCACCATGCAGACTTGTTTATTGGGGACAATCTTCCAATCCTCGCCGGCAACAGCGAACTCGCCCCCGAAAACAATGCTTACAGCCAGAGTGAGAAGTAGTGATGTGACTTTATTTGTCATATGTCGCTCCATTTTAAATATTAAAACTGAATCTGTGCGCCAACACCGGCGCTCTTTTCCGTAAACATAAACCCTGCTGACCAATTCCACGAAGGTCCATACATCAGACTTACCTCAAATTCCGTGTCACGGTGGCCACCCCAATCAGGTCTCCACGTAAAATCGACGTCTGAGAACACGTTTTTGGTCCACTGCAACCGCTTCTCTACATCCAACCTAAAGCGCCCCTCGTGATTCACGGAAACTTGTGTCTCGATAAGTAGCGGAAGTATGTAGCCAACACCGATCGTTCCAAAACCTTCTTTGTCGTAGAGCGTACCTCCGCCGAAGACATTGAAGAAGTTTGAAAACCATCTTCGATAGACTAAGTCACCCTCGGACTCCCAGTGCTTACCAAACGAAAAATTTTTTCCGTCAATGTCGGCACTCTCAAGCTCAAGTTCGATTTCGTCCCACGAGCGCATTAGCCGGAAACGCGCTTTTGCATGGTTGCTGGCGGCTTCGAGTTGCGTATGTGTATAGAGATGTTCGTGCAGATGCGGATCGTGGGAATCGTGCTTGGCCATCTCGGGCGTAAGTTTAAAATCATTGTAGCGTACGACTCGGGCCATGCCTGTCTTCATATGATAGAGGTTATGGCAATGAAGCATCCATTGTCCCGGCTCGTTCGAAAAGAACTCAATTGTGCGAGACTTATGCGG
>CAZDFM010000430.1:0-2129 GCA_964504465.1 uncultured Pseudobdellovibrionaceae bacterium
ATTCCAATCCATCGGAAAGTCTTTAAAACCGCGATCGGCTCGAGTATGGCAGCCTATACAAGAGCTACTAATTCGGTTGAACGAAAACTGCGAGCGAGCGTGATCTTCGATCTGAAATGCCGAATATGCTTCGTTGACCTCGTTGGCCAATTTCGCTGCATTAAATTTAATTAAAGGGTCTGCATTGGGCGCTCTCGAATCAGTCGCGATTGCGGCCGATATCTCAACCATCTTTTTAAGGTCAGAGTTGATTTGATCTTTTCGAGCAGGATCAGCAAAATCTTTCGGGCTTGCGACAACTGGAGTCAGGCGACTGTGGACAACCGACAATTGGTGCATGTTGTTGATCCACTTGGGTTCAGCTTGGCTTGATTTTCGTTCAGTAGCGCAACCCAACAATGATCCCACCAGTGCAATTGCCAACGTACGGTGAAAAATAATTCTGCTCACTTCTTAGCCCCTTAGTTAAAAATTTTTTGATTCGCATTTGTTTGAGCAAACCCTACACCAACTGAATCTGAGCTCATAGACCTATTTCTCCTGCTATTTGAGCAAATTTGACCCAAGCCCCAGAAACCCCACACACATTTTGGCCCAAATTGTTCTCCCAATTCTCTCGTTGAAGCCTTTTAAAAAACTTTCATTTCCGCTGTCGAACAAAAAGGCACAGGCTTTCCAAATCAAACCTATCGCTTAAACAGCGCCTTAACTGTGGACCTCGCCTTGCAAAACCCCTCCACACTAGTTTGTTAAAAAAATTCTATCTTTGGAGAAACGATGAGACTCACTCGCGTAACAGTTTTGGCGGTATTAGCTTCCTCTTTTTTGATTGCCTGTTCAAAGGACGACAAAGACCTCAGCACCTCCTATGATTACACCCAGAATGGCTGCGCAACCGGTAAGCACACCTTCACGGCCTCTTCTGATGGCGAACTGCGCGAAAAACTTTGTACGGCGCTCGCAGACGATGGTCTTAACAAGGGTTGTGCCTTAGGTATGCGTATGGCCCGATTCAGCGACGACTGTGAGGGAACAGCAGCCTATAAGAAGCTCAATACTCCAGCTGATTCTACTTCGGAACCTGTAACCTATACTCACGAGCCTTCTGCTACTCCTAAACCTTCTGGTAATAAGAAGCCTTCAAATTCTCGAGATTCTGAAAACGAGGAGCGGAAGTTTTCAAATCAGCTGTTTGAAGCTTCTCTCGCAGCTGGCGACCAGCGATGGAGCCCTCGCAGTCTCACGTTAGAGATCGAGAAAACAGATCGTAGTGGGACATCGAGGACCGAGACTAACTGCCTATCACGCACTACCATCAAATTAAACGGACGCTACCCTACTCTGAGATTCTCAATGGGAACACTTTCTTGCCGTAACCAGGAGGCTGAAGAAGCGGCAAAAAAATTAACTCAGATTATGAACAGTCTGGATTATTCAGTAAGACGAATTCCTTTAGATTCAGACTTTGTTCAGTTTGGGTTAAAGATAGAACGAGCCCCTGTTTCTTTTAGGCCGCTTGCGGGACATAGAGTTGTTTTGGACAATCCTTTTGAGCGCTTCGGGTCATTGAATGCCTTAATTACTTCTGAGCAAGTGTTTCTCGACATGATCATGACGACCGAGGCACCGATTGCGGTTGCTGATGGAAAAGTGGTTCATAACGATCGTGCTACCTATTATATGGAAGTCGTGCTTTTACCAAAAAACGGGCGACTCTCTACAATCGAAGCCAAACTCACCACTGATCACCAAGGCATTCAAACCACAACTAAACTCACTGGCGATTTGCGCTAAATTTTAAGCTGAACGCACCGCTGCGGCGGTGTTTTAGCTTTCTTTTCATAAGCCTTCCTCAGTATATTCTGGGCATCTTCAAAAACGAGGGGTGCCTATGAGTTATCTTCAAAAACTTGTCTCGGATTTGTCCAATTTAAAAATCGACTGTCAGTATTGGGATGTTCGAGTTGAAGACAGCTTTGAGACCACAATTGATATCACAGATGGTGAAGTGGTCACCGCAACCTCGAGCCCTTCTTTAGGCGCCTTCTTGCGAGTCAGAAAAGAAGGCTTTTGGCTTTATGAATCTACAACTCAGCTTGAGCAAATCAAGGGTGTGCTTGTACGCTTAA
>CAZDFM010000430.1:2139-3243 GCA_964504465.1 uncultured Pseudobdellovibrionaceae bacterium
AAGTCAGCAAACAATATCGAATCCTTCTTCTGTTAATTATAAAGCGATAAAATACGATGCTTTTGTTAAAATCTCCGCCGCGGATTCTAAGTACAGTTCGATTAGTCTCGAAGATAAAATTAATCTTTCAAAAAAATACTCCAACGTTTTGTTTGAGAATCAAAAACTCAGCAGTTCGATCATTCGTTACCGGGACGTTTACAAGGTAAAATCTTTTTTAAATTCAGTTGGAACCCAGTACGAGTTCGATTTTAATCAGGGTGGAATTATTGGCCGTTACACTCTTAAAGAAGACGGACAACTCTTTGAAGATCTCATCCGCGTATATGGCTCAAGCTTTGAGCAATTAAAAAACCAAGAGGACTTTATTCGCACCTCTTTAAAAGAAAGCGAAAAGTTTCTAGCTGCTCCGGCGGTTAAGCCCGGTAAATATAAAGTACTCCTAGACTCTGAAGTGACAGGTGTGTTCACACATGAGTCCTTTGGGCACAAATCAGAAGCCGATTTTATGATCGGAAATGACGAGGCCATGGCTGCCTGGAAGCTCGGTAAAAAAATTGGCTCTGACTGTTTAACGATTGTCGATTACGGTGGGCACGAAAATTCTTCGGGCTACTGCCCTATTGATGACGACGGCACTCCCGCACAAAAAAATTATCTGATTCGAAACGGGATCCTCACGGGTCGACTCCACAGCCTCGACACCGCAAGCCAGTTGGATGAGCCGCCTACTGGTAATTCTCGTGCCATGAATTTTGAATTTGAACCCATGGTTAGAATGACTTCGACTTACGTAGAACCTGGAACAGAATCTTTAGATTCTATTTTAAAACGCAGCGAAGGCGCACTTTTAGTAGAAGGTGTTAAACACGGAAGTGGCTTAAGCACTTTTACTATTGCTCCCACACGCGGGTACCGTATCGGCAAAGATGGTGCGCGCGAGCCCGTAAGGCTCGCTGTAATTTCGGGCTCTGTGTTTGAAACACTCAACAATGTCGAAGCCGTTTCTTCAGAATTTCATCTCCACAGCTCCGCAGTCGGCGGCTGCGGCAAGTTTGACCAATGGCCTCTTCCGATTGCAGATGGTGGACCTTACATTCTTGT
>CAZDFM010000431.1:0-3238 GCA_964504465.1 uncultured Pseudobdellovibrionaceae bacterium
ATGGATGGGGTACCCACCCGCAGCGAGCCACGATGGCGTGTCCCAACAAAGGGTACACCCTATCCAACCGCTTGAGGGGGGACGTGAGCCTCGTTTTTTAAAAGCAAATCTGGGGAGGAAGAGAATCTTTGAATGCTAGGGCCGAGGCGGAGAAAATAAGAGTTGTTTAGTTAAGGCTTTGGTCTAAAGTACCGCGTGTTTCAAATTGAGTGGTTCCAAAATGGGTATAAACCACTGAATTTCTTGGAAAATAGAGAATTTGTGAGTCATTGAAAGTAATTTCTTGTTTGTTGAAATCAATTTCAACTATACTGAAATCAGATTTTCAGCCTCAAACCAACGAGTTTAAACCTATGGGTCCCTTCAGATGTAAGTCCAAAGATCAGCGATCGACTGAGGAAGTCAAAGCTGACCTCATGAAGGCCGCCCAGAAGCACTTTGCTTTACATGGATATCAAGGGGCGAGTCTAAGTTTAATCGCCAAAGAAGCGAAAGTCGCCAACTCTCTCATTAACTATTACTACAAAGGCAAAGAGGGTCTTTTTGTTGCACTGATTGAAACTTGTGCTAACCAAAGACTTCCTGCGCTACAGAGATTTTTAGTTGAGCCTCGAAGCCGCGAAGAAATTCCAGTTCGAATTGAGATGTTCGCGCAAGAGATGCTTGAGTCCTATTATGAAAATCTCGATGCTTTCGAAATTATTCAGCGCGAAGGCCGCGCATCGAATCCACTCGTAAAAGAAGTTTTCGAAAAGTACATGCTCAAAAATTTTATGGGAGTAGTCGGGTTTTTTAAAAGTTGCCAGGATCAGGGCTGGCTAAAACAGGATCTCGACCCGTTTATTGTTTCTCAGCTCATGTTTAATTCAATTTGTGAAGTCGCAAGAAACGACTTTTTATCAAATGAATTTTTCGGAAAAACTATAAAAGACCCTGAACACAGAAAATCGATTATTAAACACATTATGACGCTTTTTTTAACTGGAGTAATGATATGAACGCGTTTCGATTAACGGCGGTGTCGCTGCTTTGCCTCACCCTTACAACACCTAGCTGGGCTCAAACAGCAGCAGCTAACAAAGCTTCAACCCAAAAGATCTCTTTGCGCGATTTTCTTCAAGAAGTCCGCGAAAACAATCCCGAGGGAATTGCGTTATCGAAAAACGTAGAGAGCCTCAATCTTAAAATCGACGAAGCTGAGCTCGCGTTAAGCCCTTATGGGTACATTAACTACGGCCAACTCGATGATGAGAAACCTACTCCCGCGCCCGTTTTTCAGGGACGTAAAAACAAAGCTGAAACTTGGTCAGTGGGTGTCGATAAACTGACGTCTTTTGGTCTTTATGCGAATGCCTACCTAGAGTCTCGGGACATTGAGATCATTGGAGCAGATCCGCAAATCTTGACCGAGCCTAAGTATAATGAGGCTCGCGGTGTGATTGAACTTAAGCAGTCTCTTTGGAGAAATGGTTTTGGCGCAAAAACGAGTTCGGATATTTTAGGCGCACGCGAAACTGCGCGAGCCGATATGCTCGATGAAAAATTTAAACTGCAGCAGCTTTTATTAAAAGCTGAAAGTGCCTACTGGGCTCTTGCCTCGCTTAACGAAGTTATTAAGCTCCAAGATGAAAGTGTCGACCGGGCAAAGCGAATGCAAACTCTTATGCAAAAACGTTACGGTCAAAAACTCGTCGATGACGTGGACTATTTGCAAACGCAATCGGCCTATCAAGCTCGTGAACTCGAATGGCAAAGTTTAGTTGATGAGCGTGCGGGACTCTACCGAGAGTTTAATACCTATCGCGGACTCAACGATAATACAGTTGAAGTTGAACTTGATCCTATGCCGACACAAGAATGGTTGGCTCGTCAGCAAATCAATCCGAATAAAAGTAAACGAGCTGATTTCGAGGCACTTAGATCTCGGAGCAAAGCCGGCAAAGCTCGAGCGAAAGCTGGAAAATCTAATATCAGTCCCGATTTGGACGTAACAGCATCATACGCTTCAAACGGACGAGATGATCGTTTCTCTGGAAGCTTTGATCAAGTAGGGGAATATGATCGTCCGACCTGGACAGTTGGGGTGCAACTTCGGGTGCCACTCGATTTTGGACTTACAAGCGACCTAAGGTCGGCTTACAACAGCCAATTAACTGCCAACGAATCCAAACTTGCGCAAGCGGAGTTTCAAGAGCGTAGAGCTTTTGAAGATGCATACAATAAAAGAAATGAAGCTCAGGTGCGTTTTGAGCGCATGATGGAACTTGAAAAGATTCAATCTAAAATGGTGACGCGCGAACGCAGCCGTCTCAATAATGGCCGAACCACAACTTTCCAGATGATTACTTTTGAACAAGATTTAGCTGCAACCCAAATTAAAAGAGTTCGTGCACAACGCGAACTTATAGAAACTCACAACCAACTTAAACTCTTCCAGGAGAGCTTATGAATCTCTCGTCGTTATCCATTCGCCGTCCCGTCTTTATGACTTGTGTAGCGCTACTTATTGTAGTGCTGGGGATATTTTCGTTTAGAAGTCTTCCTGTGGATTTATTCCCCGAGGTGACTTTTCCAATCGTAGTGGTTGTGACACCTTATCAGGGTGCGGGACCAAAAGAAGTCGAACTTCTAGTTTCGAAACCCCTTGAAGAAGAGATCGGAACGATCAGCGGTATTAAAACAATCCGGTCAGCAAACAAAGAGGGCGTCTCGCAAGTGATTGCCGAGTTTACCCTCGAGACCGATATTAAATATGCCGAACAACAAGTCCGCGACAAAGTTTCAAGTGCTCGCGCAAACTTGCCGGATGATATCGAAGAGCCAGTCATTCGACGCGTGGATCCAGCCGATCAGCCTATCTTGATCGTGTCGTTAAAAGCCGATCTTCCGCCAGGCCAACTTTACGATTTAGCGAAAGAAACAGTAAAGCCAAGACTTGAGCAAGTAGCTCAGGTGGGGTTAGTTGAAATTTTCGGCGGGCGAAAGCGCGAAATTCATATCGAGCTAGATCGCACTAAGATGGCCAATGCGAATCTTTCTGCGAGCGGTATTGCCTCACGTCTTGCTTCTTCTGGACAGAACATTCCAGCAGGATCTGTGTCTCGAGATGCGCAAGGCAAAGACATGGTCTTTAGAACAGTAGGGGAATTTGAATCGGTCGAAGCGATTCAGAACTCTGCGGTTAACTTCTTTGGTAACGATGTTCCAATTACTTTAAAACAAGTCGGAAAAATCACAG
>CAZDFM010000432.1:0-3234 GCA_964504465.1 uncultured Pseudobdellovibrionaceae bacterium
CAATGACGAGCGCCGCTAGTGCAATCGATTTTTTATTAAATATCCGGGACCAACTCCAGAACACTAAGGGCAGGTTAAATCCGATTGTTCCGCACCCGAGCGCCACACTGATTGCGTGGTGCGGCGACGCCACAAGAAGAGCTCCAGCGATAAAGATCACCGAGAACAATAAATGGTAGAGGACGACCTGTTTAATCACCCTGAGAGCCTTTCTGATCGGCAGGAAGCTGCGCCTGGAAGCGCTTTAGCAATACAATAAGATGAACAATCCAGCCCACCATACTGAGTACGACGAGACCCGCAGTAGCATATCCTGGCCAACTGAAATATTTATCAAGCTGACCGCCTAAATAGATGCACCCGATAACGAGACCGACAAGTTCGAAGCCCATTCCCATAAAAATCATGCCTGATTTCATTTTTTAAACCCCTGAGCGCCTGGAAGATTCTGGGCCCTATCTTGTAGTCTCTTAATTTTTAAGTCGATAAATTCAGGAGACTTCTCGCTTAAGCGTAGCTCCTTTAAAATTCCAACTGCTTTTTCGAACTGGTGGAGGTCCTCGTAAACCGCGGCGAGACTTAGCGCAATACTTTCTTCAGCTGCACGCTTTGGAAATCTCTGCATAAGATCTTCGAAAGTCTTAATCGCCTTTTCGTGATCCTTAGTCGTCAAAAAGACATTTCCTTTAAAGAGCAAAACCGCGAACTGTTTTTCCGAATCTTTGTATTTTTCTGCGAGTGTGTTGAGCTCAATTTCAGTCTGAAAAAAGTTGTTTAGCTGAAAGTAAGATTTTGCAATGTTGAAGCGGTAATTAAATGCGTCGGCTGCACTTGGCTCTAAGCTAAGTAGCTTATTATATTCTTTTATCGCTTGATCAAACATCTGTAGGTTTTCGAAATAAACATGAGCGAGCTTTGTTTGAGCATCAAGTCTCTCTTCGGCATTTTTAGAATTCAAAATTAAGAACTTTAAGTGCTCAATCGCCTCAGGATAATTTTTCACTTCGAGCAATGCAATACGAGCCGCTTGCCTTGCAGCTTCAATTGAAAATTCTGAATCTGGATCTTTTTTTACGACTCGGTCAAAATGCTTTAGCGCGAGTGGGTAGTCTTCTTTTTCTAAGGCTTCTTTTGCTCTTTTATACTCTAGCTCGGGGTAAGAAAAGCTACAGCCCCAGATGCATAGTAGCACTAGGGCTGTTGTCAGACTTTTCAACAGACAATTAATTGGTAGCCTCAGGTTCATGAGTTTCGCCATCTTCGCTCTCTTCGATAAGAGCAATACCTGTAACAAATTCGCCAGGTTTCAAATTCATGAGCCTTACACCTTGAGTATTTCTGCCTATCAAGGAGATGTCAGAACACTTCATTCGAATAGTTTGGCCATTATTTGTCATGATCAAAACGTGGTTTTGTTCGGTGACAAGCAATGCTCCAGCTAGGAGACCAACTTTATCCGTTGTCTTTTGCGTGATGATTCCAACTCCGCCACGACTTTGAGTTCGGTACTCGTCAAGCGGAGAGCGTTTACCGTATCCGTTTTGAGTCACGATTAAGAGAGCGTCTTTACTGCTCTTATCAATCACACCCATACAAATCACATGATCATCTTTGCCCAGTGTAACACCCTTAACGCCGCGGGCAGTGCGGCCCATTCCGCGGACATCACCTTCGTCAAAACGAATCGACATACCTTCTTTGGTTGCGATGAGTACGTCTGAAGACCCAGTACTAATTTTCGCATCGATAAGTTTGTCATCAAGATCAGTAGTAAGCGCAATTAATCCTGATGGTCGAGGTCGTGAGAACGACTCAAGAGATGTCTTTTTGATAATCCCTTTTTCAGTCAGCATCACGATGTAGTCTTTTTCATTGAACTCATCGATTGGGAGTACTGCTCGAATATTTTCGCCTGGAGCTAAATTAATCACATTGTTAATCGCCCGCCCACGAGCTGTTCTTCCTGCCTGAGGAATTTGATAAGCCTTCAACCAGTAAACTTTTCCTCTATCAGAGAAGCAGAGAATAGTCGTGTGCGTGTTAGCGGAGAAAACCTTCCATACAAAATCTTCTTCTCGAGTATCAGCGCCTTTTAGGCCCTTGCCACCGCGTTTTTGAAGGCGATATTCATCAAGCGAAATTCTTTTTACAAAGCCCGCGTGAGTCATCGAAATCACAACGTCTTCTCTGGCAATCAAATCTTCATCTTCGAATTCTTCGTCACCGCGTTCAATTTTAGTTCGACGTGGGTCAGAATATTTCTTTCGAATTTCTTCGAGCTCTTCTACAATGATTTTATAAATTTCAGCCGTGTCAGAAAGAACTTTTTTGAGCCATGCAATCGTGTCTTGAACTTCCTTGAGTTCATCCATGATCTTTTGGCGTTCAAGTCCTGTTAAGCGTTGTAATCGCATTTCTAAGATGGCTTGTGCTTGTCGATCAGAGAACGCAAAGCGCTCCATCAAATTAACTTTTGCAATACTAGCTTCTTTTGATGCACGGATCGTCTCGATGACAGCATCGATCTGATCTAAAGCTTTACGTAAACCTTCTAAAATGTGAGCGCGCGCTTCTGCCTTCTTTAAATCAAAAATACATCGCTTAGTGACGACGTCTTTTCGGTGAATAATGAAGGACTCTAACATTTCACGAAGTGTAAAAACTTTTGGCTGATTGCGTGCATCGAGCGCCAACATGATAATCCCGAAGCTCACCTGAAGCTGCGTGAATTTATAAAGTCGGTTTAAAATAACCTGCGCGTTTTCACCGCGTTTGCAATTTACAACAATTCGCATTCCTTCACGTGAAGACTCATCACGGATATCTGAAATTCCCTCAATTTTTTTATCACGTACTAGATCCGCAATGCTTTCAATCAATCGTGCTTTGTTCACCTGATAAGGAATCTCTGTGACGATAATATCTTCGCGGTCCTTATTGGGAACAATTTCAGCGACGGCTTTAAGAATAATAACGCCACGGCCTTTTTTGTAAGCCTGAAGAATCCCCGTATTTCCTGCAATTGTTGCGGCCGTTGGAAAGTCCGGGCCGGGAATCAATTTGATTAAGTCATCTGTGGTTGTGTTTGGATCTTTGATAAGAGCAATACAACCGTCAACTACCTCACCTAAGTTGTGAGGCGGAATATTCGTCGCCATACCGACGGCAATTCCCGAACTTCCGTTAACCAAAAGGTTTGGAAATTTTGCGGGTAGAACAGTAGGGATGAGTAAT
>CAZDFM010000433.1:0-3205 GCA_964504465.1 uncultured Pseudobdellovibrionaceae bacterium
GATGGCCTTCACGTTAAAAAAGATGCTTTATAATCTTTCTCACCGAAGCAAAATGGTGACGCTTGATTATCCCGAAGAGAAGTACAACTACAGCCCCAGGTTTAAGGGCACGCACGTCTTGACTGTAAAAAAAGACGGCTCACTTCGTTGCACCGCTTGTATGTTGTGCGCGACGAACTGTCCCGCTCAATGTATCAAGATCACGGCAGCAGAACATCCCGATCCAAGTGTAGAAAAGTTTCCTGCATCTTACGAGATCGACATTCTCCGCTGCGTTTTCTGCGGATTCTGCGAAGAAGCCTGCCCCGTCGACGCAGTCCGAATGGGTCCCGAATGGCAAACCCCCGCCCTTAACGGCGCAAGTTTCACCTACGACATCCAACACCTAGCTTACCGCCCCAACCTAAAAGGCGGAGTCCTAAGCGCCGTAGACGAAGAAGAACGCCACAAAGCCGGCATCTAAAGGGTGCGGCCAGCAAGGCCCGTCGCCCTTCTAAAAGGGCCCGTCGCCCTTTTTGCACCCCAACGTGTCAAACCGCCTCCAGCGCATACGCGCTGGACAATTCATCACCTTATCGGGCAGGCTGTTGAAGTCATGGCGCCTTTACGTTCATTAAATGGACCGAAAGACTTAATAGGGAATCTGGTTTAAGTCCAGAGCTGCCCCGCAACGGTAAGTGCTATCTCGCACAAGTCCGAATACCTGCCATAGCCGTCCAAAAATAAATTGGATGAATCCATCGCCGCTAATTCCGAGGGGGAAGTTGTGGGCTGCAAATATCTGCCACTTTTATTTTTTTCATCCGTTTGTTTTGCGCAACATAATACTTCGATCCCTGCTTTTCAGGTTGAGGTTGCAGACGAATTTAACGAAGGTGTTTCGCAAAACAGTGAAGCTCGAACTTTTAGCGCAGCTGAAATCCAAAAATCTTCTGGCTCTGATCTAGCAGATTTTTTCCGTAAACAAGGACTCTCAATTAAACGTCAAGGTGGAGACGGACAAACGAGTGCACTTTACTTACGAGGTGCGAACGCGGATCAGGTGCTGGTATTAATTGACGGCGTGCCGATGAATGACTCCTCCAATACCGACCGGCGTTTTGATTTTTCTCGAATCCCATTAAGTGAAATTCGCAGAATTGAAATCTTAGAGGGGGCTCAATCCGTTCGTTATGGATCGCAAGCAATTGGTGGCGTGATTCGGATTTGGACTCACGCGACCCAAGAAAAATCATCTTACAAGGCTGCAGTAAAAGCCGGAAGTTTTCAAACCCATGAGCTGAGCGGCTCGGCAGTACAAGCACTTGGACTTGGCTTTCATGCGGGTCTCTCAGGACAGTTTTATGAAACTGCTGGGTTCTCATCTGCTAAAGGCGGAGCCGAAGATGATGCTCACCGCTCTCAAACGGGCGCGGGCCACCTTTCCTTTTCAAATGAAAGCTTGAGATCACAGTATATTTTTCGTCGTACCGATCAGCTCACTGACTTAGACCGTGGTGGCGGCGCGGCCAATGACGACCCCAATTTTATATCTCGGTTTAGACAAGACACGCACAGTTTTGCGACCAGTTTTTTTCCAAATGATAAATCTACTTACGAACTCTTAACTGCGTATTCAAAAGTAGAACGACACGCCGATAACAAGCCCGACGCAAATTCGCTTGAGGATTCCTTCGGAGACTATAGGGGAGAGCAACGGCGACTCCAACTGAGCAGCCAAAATCTTATCGGTAACAGCGACCTCACTCTTGGTTTTGATTACACCGCAGAAGAAGCAAAAGGTCAGTCTACGTATTCGGTTTTTCCTAAGTCGACGGCTCACAAAAGCGATTTTTTTGCGGCGATTGATCATAAGCTCAAAAATTGGATTTTAAATTCGGGCCTCCGTTCAGAAAACCATTCACAGTTTGGCCATGAGCTTTCGCCCGAAGCGGGTGTTAGTTATCAACTGAATAGAAACCAAAAACTCAAACTTCGTTGGTCTAAAGCCACCAAATGGCCAAGTTTATTTCAGCTTTACGATCCTACCTTTGGTAACGACATGCTCAAGCCAGAAAAATCAACTTCGGTCGAATTAAGCTGGAATTACCAAAACAAAAACTTTGAGCTATCAACCACAGTTTTTGAAAATCGTTACCAAGACTTAGTTGCTTTAGACGCCGTAACCTTTCAGTCCATAAATCAAGGCAAAGCAAAAATACGCGGGTTCGAAGTGGACAGCGAATATTCGTATTCTGAGTTCTTCACTCGGCTTCGCTATCAGTATTTAGAACCTCGGCAAACTGATGTAGGTCAAGAGCTTGTGAGACGAGCACGCCACGAAATTTTTATCTCAGAGGGTCTACGTAAAAATAAGTTCGAAGGGAGCGTGGACGTTAAATACAATTCTCGTCGAGAAGATCTCAGCAACACCGGGCGAATTTATCTTCCAGAGTTTTGGGTTTTTGGTGCTGAGATCAGCTACCAACTCAATGGCTACCGGGTGTGGGCTAGCGCCGAAAACTTAGGGCAAAGTCATTATCAAGAGGTTGCAGGCTACCAGTCGACTCCCCGAAGTTTTTGGGCGGGTCTGAGTGCAGACTTCTAGGACTTTCGTCCAACGCTACCCCAGTTAAGAGACAACTTCTCTAAAATGGATTCAACGCCTCTCGACCGCGTGCTACTTTAAAAGAAGTTTCTGCAACCTCTGGAGTGACACTCTTGCTTGCCCATTTTTCAAATAGGGAAACCTGGACGGTTCTCAATCAAAAGCTCGAAGAAGCACTTGGAATGGATGCGCCTCGTTCCTCTATAAAGATTTACCAAGGTCTTCACCACGGACTCATGGAAGTGGTGATGGGGCTCGCAAAGCAGTTTCCATTTAAAAAAGAAATTTATTATCTCAAAGGTGTGGATCCATTTTTAGAACCCGTTGCAATGTCATTGGCGCGAGAAGGTTATAAAGTAAATCCCCTCAATCTTGACCAAGTTCGTGATCCCGATACGTGGCTCAGCAAACTTTCAAAAGAGAGCCTTATGGTTCTTCTGCCTGAAGACGATCCCTTACTCGGAATGCTGCATCCTATTCAAAGTGTGATCGAAAAATTAAAGGACCAAAAAGTCTTCACAGTAAAGCTGTCACATCACGCATTCCACTACCGTCCGTGGCCGAAAACGCTAAATAAGTTTGAAGTCGAAATCTATGCGATCTCAAGTGGGCTTACCC
>CAZDFM010000434.1:0-3202 GCA_964504465.1 uncultured Pseudobdellovibrionaceae bacterium
CTGGAACTCCAATTGAATTTGAAGCCATGATTCGAAATGCAAAAGAGCAGTTAGAAAAAATCATCGCTCTAGGCCGCATGCTTTCTCCTGACATCTTATTAGTACTTGATGATGTCAACGAGCCAGGTCGTCTTGCTGATTTAATTGCTTCTAACTTAGGCCTTAAAGTTTCTGATGCACAACGTGTACTTGAAACTAGCGGACCTAAAGAGCGCCTTCAATTAGTTAACGAAATTTTAGCGAACGAACTCGAAGTTCTTCAAATGCAAGCTCGCATTCGCAGCACTGCAAAAGACGAAATGTCTAAATCTCAAAGAGAGTACTTCTTAAGAGAGCAAATGCGCGCGATCAAAAACGAACTTGGCGAAGCAGATTCTAAAACTGAAGAATTAGATGAATTGCGCGAAAAGTTAAAAAATTCAAAGATGCCTCCTGCAGTTGAATCAGAAGCTCTTAAGCAACTCGCTCGCCTAGAGAGAATGCATCCAGACGCTTCAGAAGCTAGCATGGTTCGCACTTATCTAGACTGTTTAGTTGATCTTCCTTGGTCTAAGAGCACAGTTGATAATCTTGAAATCGCTCGCGCACAAAGCATTTTAGATGAAGACCATTATGATCTTAGCAAAGTTAAAGACCGTATCCTTGAATTCTTAGCCGTAAGAAAACTTAAAGGGAAAGACATGAAGGGTCCAATCCTTTGCTTCGCAGGACCTCCTGGAGTAGGTAAAACTTCTCTTGGTCGCTCAATTGCGCGAAGCATGGGCCGTGAATACTTTAGAGTTTCTCTTGGCGGAGTAAAAGACGAAGCCGAAATTCGTGGTCACCGTCGTACTTATGTAGGCGCGATGCCAGGTAAAGTTGTTCAAGCTTTAAAACAAGTAAAAACCAACAACCCTGTTATCGTACTCGATGAGATTGATAAATTAGGTTCTGATTTCAGAGGCGATCCATCGGCTGCAATGCTTGAGGTTCTTGATCCAGAACAAAACGCGACTTTCAGAGATAATTATTTAAATGTCGACTTCGACTTAAGTAACGTTCTCTTCATCGCAACTGCGAACGTATTAGAAAATATCCCTGCGGCCCTTCGTGACCGTATGGAAATCATCCATATCTCTGGTTACACTTCGAATGATAAACTTCTTATTACTAAGAAGCACTTGATCGAACGCCAAATGGAAAATAACGGAATCGGACCTGCGCAAGCAGAGTGGACAGATGAAGGTCTAATGTACCTTATCACTCACTACACTCGTGAAGCTGGTCTTCGTAACCTTGAGCGTGAAGTTGGTTCAGTGTGCCGAAAGATCGCTAAAAATATGGTTATGGGACATAAGGAAAAAGTTTTTATCACTCCGGATGTAGTAACTGAACTTTTAGGCGCTCCTCGCTACTTGAGAGAAGAAATGCTAAAAGAAGACCAGGTTGGAACAACAACAGGTCTTGCTTGGACTCAAGCTGGTGGCGAAGTTCTTCTTGTTGAGTCATTGAGCATGAAAGGTAAAGGCGGTTTTATCCTTACCGGTCAACTTGGTGATGTAATGAAAGAATCTGCTCGAGCCGCAATGTCTTATGCAAAAGCTCACTGTGTAGAGCTAGGTATCGATGAAGACTGGTTTGATAACAATGAAGTACACGTTCACTTACCTGCAGGCGCGATCCCTAAAGATGGTCCTTCTGCTGGAGTAACGCTTGCGACTTCATTAACAAGTTTGGCTTCTGGAATCCCTGTTCGCAAAGATATCGCGATGACTGGTGAAATTACCCTTGCGGGCCGAGTTCTTCCTGTCGGTGGTATTAAAGAAAAGGCACTTGCAGCTCTTACTCATGGAATCACGACGGTTATCCTTCCAATGGCTAACAAAAAAGACGTCGCAGAGATTCCAAAAGAGTTTAAAGACAAGATTAACTTTGTATTCGTAGAGAACTTGGATGAAGTCTTTGCCTTAGCTTTGGATTCAAAGTCGAAGCAAAGAAAGTTCCATAAGAAAGAAAAGAAACAAAAATTACCCTCCGCTGCTTCTGCGGCCTAATAAACTCTTAGCACATTAAGCTAAGGTTAGGCCCCGACAGAGGAAGGCACTCTGAAAAAGCTCCCGCAAGGGGGCTTTTTTTATTAAGAGCGACCCTTCAAGTATCCATCTGAGTTAGCCACTGATCGATAGACTGTGACTGTGTGATGGATTCCTTCAGACGATTGTTTTCCTCTTCCAAAACTCTCGCCAGAGTTTTGAGGTCGGCAACCTCGTCTTTCAACTGCAAGATTTGCTCTTCTTTTTCTTGCAGAATCACCGAATAAGCTTTCTTAAGCTCATTCAATAACCGGTTAGCAGTAGCAAATATAGGAGAAGCTTCTTCGCCGCCTTGTTCATTAAGACGATGAGACCCTTCTTCCATAAGATTCCGGTTCTGCGCCGGCACAGTCGTTTTTTGTGGGGGGGCGACTGCAGGCGCGGTCCGTAAATGGTTTTGAGCTACCTTATTTGACTTATCGTTTGTTCGAACTTGATGGTCTCTAAGAGACTTGTTCCGTAATAAATACTTTCCATCTTCAAAAATCGACTCCACGGTATTTGACTTAATACGACGGCGAAGTGTCGATACACTTACCTTATATTTGCCAGCGTAGTCAGATATCGTAAGCCAATCTTGGGTGTTCATAGTTCTCCTAAATGACTATCCAACTGTATCATGGGCCCTCTTCTTGTAAAGAAGAAATCTTAGTCATGAATATGCAAACGCGACTTCGGACCGGCTATCCAAGCGGGTTTTAAAGCCTGACCACTAGACTGAAGACCATGGTCATCACCGTTTTCACCCTGTTCAAGTCTTGTTCACAGTCTAATATATGCATGCTCAGGTCCTATTCACCCGCCATAGGTCCTGATGAATAGTGTTGGATAGTCGAAAAAAACTGTCCGATCTAAAAGATTGAGAATACAATGTGCCGATGAAGTTATCTGAGAAAAAGCATATCGCCCTTGTCCTAAGCGGCGGTGGAATTAAAGCTGCAGCGTTTCATATTGGTGTCTGTCTGGCCCTCCGAGAAAAGGGATTTAAATTCTCCGGTGGTCCGAGTCCCCGCCCCGCTGACCAAGAAATTGGGCCCATGACTTTTCAGACTTATGTGGGCTCTAGTGCTGGCTCTTTTGTGAGTACGTTTTTGGCCGCAGGTTATTCGGTCGATGCCATTATTGATGCC
>CAZDFM010000435.1:0-3201 GCA_964504465.1 uncultured Pseudobdellovibrionaceae bacterium
CAAGGTTTACTTCCCTCTAACAAGTTCGCCAAAGCCCTCATCAGGGTATGAAATTGACCGCTGGATATCAAAACTTAAACTTTCAGAAGGAGAATTGAAAAG
This sequence comes from uncultured Pseudobdellovibrionaceae bacterium, assembly GCA_964504465.1. Classification (GTDB taxonomy): domain Bacteria; phylum Bdellovibrionota; class Bdellovibrionia; order Bdellovibrionales; family UBA1609; genus CAZDFM01. Next base: position 103 of record CAZDFM010000435.1, read on the forward strand.
GGTTTACGTCGTCTATGCTGAAGATACACCTCTCGATGACTCGTTTGACTTCCGTTGTTTTTAATCTTTGAACTTAAATCTTATCGATAGAAGAAATCCGCAATGGGTTTTGAGTCAACATAGCAGTGTCCCTTGCCGGTAAAGAAGTGGCTCGTAATCGGTACGCCGCGCTCGTAGGCGATCCGGGTAAGCCTGATATCGCCTTCGTGAAATCCAAATTCATCACGAGTTCCATTAGAAACATACAGCGGTTTTGAGTCTCGTGAAAAATACTTTGTCCCTAGGTCAATTGGTGAGTGTTTAGGCCAGTCGAGTGCATCGGGTATGTGTTCTTTTGTGATGAGCTGTGAAAGCCAAACTAAAAATGGGATTGCCCCGGTCCGGTAGATGTAATCATCAAAGCCCTGCTTATTAACATAAGGATCTACAGTGGTCATCGCAGGGCAAATCAACGCGGTTTTTTTAAACAGCGATGGATTTTTAAAATACAATTGCGAGGCGTTAAAACCACCCATTGAAACTCCCATGAGCCAGTCTTCTTCGCTCTTAAATCCTAACTTGTTTTTGAGTGTAGGGAGAATTTCTTGGTGAAACACTTCGTAGCCGCCACTGTGTTTGCTTTTATTCTTTTCAGTTAAAAGCCAAACCGGCCCCATCGACATACTCACTACGATTGGAGGTTTAAGGCCGCGCTCGATCCAGCGCCTTACGATGCCGCGCTCAAGTTCGTGGTTTTTCCAATCATGCTCGCTTCCTAAAATACCGTGGAGATAATAGAGGACCTTGCGGCTTGAGTTCGGGTACTCATGCAAACAGTATTTCCAGCCAATGCCTGAAGACGTGGCTTTTCCACAGATAAGTTTTTTTGGAATGTGGGAGGTGTTCTGTGCCAGGGTGAGCGGAGCAAAGAAGAGGACACCTAGCAGTAAGCTAAACCTCATTCTTTAATGCTAAAAAGCTTTTAAGATTGGCGCCAGTCCAGCAAGCCGGAACTGGCCTCAGGTGCGGGAGACCGGTGCGCCACTACCTATACTGCGAGGCGGGCCTTCGATTATGGTTCCAGATTTCTGAGGTGCTGGCGTAAATTTAAACTTAAGCACGCTCGTGGTGCCCTCCGGACAGCTTGAGTATTCACCGGGTTCAAGAAACCGAAACATCTCCATCTTTTTTGCGACTGTATCCAAAATCAAGATAGGGTGTCGATGGTATCCAGCTGAGTCAGAAGTGAAAACAGCAGAAAAAGTTTTTTGATTCTCTTTTTCTGAAAGCAAGCTTGCTGATAAAGTTCCCTTAAAAAGAATGCCATCGATCGTAATTTCAGCACCCGTAACAAGTTCTCCGGGCTCGATTTTTTTATAAGTAGGAAGAACCCGAGGGGCCATCTCAATTTTAACATCTAAAGGATGAATCGCCGAAGTCGTCAGGGCTCCATCCGGAGCACTGCAATCTTCGGCTTCGCTCTCGTATGTTCCGGTTAAAATATTAGGTTCGGTCGGATCTGCGGGCGCGCTGTAAGGCTCGACGTCTGAGGCACAGCCAACCAAGCTTATAACCAGTGATAAAATTAAAACGCGCAAATTGAGCATTTCGGATCTCCCAGAAAACAGCACCGCAGCGGCACTGATCGTGTTATTCGGCTTGATCTACGGATGCAGCCGCTCGAGCTTCGAACTTTCGGTAGTGCTCTGGGATCGGAACGCGACCGTCATTGAGATAGGCGATGCCGGTCACATAGGTTCTAAAGTAGTCGTCGTACATATGGAAGTCTCCATCGTCGCCCGCTTTTTCGCCCCAGCTATTTTGAATCTTCCATTTGATAACTTTATCAGTTGCGGGATCAATCTCATAACCCGTGAGAATGACCGCGTGGCCTCCGCGCCAAAGGGCAAACGTGTTTCGTTCTTTAGGTGAAGTTGGGCTTGCCCACGCAGGATAGTTAAAGGCGTCAATCGACATAATGCCAGACTTCGTATCCACGTACTGTTCGTGATGTAAGTAGGTTAAATAAACCGGCTGACCAAGATCTAAAATTTCACGAGCGGTTTTTGAAAGCACATCAATGCTGCCAACGAGTTCAAGACCATCAGGTTTTTCAGCGCCATGAGTGGGGCTCGAGTTCCCAGTTAAAATCTTAATCATAGGTTGAGACATTTCGGGAAAGTACTTTTCTGCGAAAGACTTAGGAGTATAGGTTTCGCCTTTATAAACAAAGGTCTTCGGTAAAACACCAATGAAGGAATGAATCGTAGCCTCGATCTGCTCATAGGCCTCGATATTCACCTGAACTTGTTCGTCGAGATTTTTAAAAACCTGCCGTGCTTCTACGGTTCGCACAATGATCGCTTGAAGCGTGTCTAAAAGCTGAGACATTTTTGCGGAGCGGTTAAAAGTTGTAGATCCTGTCCATGCTTCTTTTGGAATAAGACCAGATTTTCTGATGCTTGAAAGCGAAGCGGTCGCAGTTGCGCCAAGCGAGCTTCCAAAATTAATGTTACCGGCGTACATGGCTTTTACTGCAGAATCAAAAAGGTAGTAGGCGCTTACATACTCAGTTGAAGTTTCGATCTTGGCGGGGTTTTCAAGTTCAGCTGACCAAGCATACAGGTGGCAAAATGAAGTCGCACATTGGTTTTTAATCGGAGCGGGAGAAAAGATCTCAGTCGTGTAGCGGTCATTGTGAACTCTTTGAAACTCAGGGCGTACGGTTCCATAAGGAATAGGCGCAGGTAAAAGAAGTTGTTTGTAGTTTGGAAGCAAGGGAGCGCAAGTCGCGGCCTTATTGTCGTTAGAGGCGACCTTTTTTCCAGAGTCTTTAGCATGAGCGGTTGAAATCAATACTGTCAGCAGTACGAAGAAAATGCTTTTCACTAAAATCCCCCCGGATTTTGTTTCCATACCCATTTTGTCCCTTGTCTCGCTAAAGATAGCGCTACCGGGGTGAGTATAAGGGGAGGTGCAAAAATATTGAAAGTGCTTCAGAGCAATTGAAAAAACTTCAGGCTTTTAAAGCTAAATGCCGAATTTTGCTCAGATTTTAGGCTGAATGCCTTTGGGGTTCCATAGAATTTTATTTGAGTTCAGGTCAAATCACTTTTGAAA
>CAZDFM010000436.1:0-1512 GCA_964504465.1 uncultured Pseudobdellovibrionaceae bacterium
GAGTGACTGCCTCATGATCACAAATTTTGTTCCAAAAAAAGAAGCCTCTAAGGGGGACGTTACCAGACCCACCATCGTAAGTGTGGTGATGAACGAAGCAAGTGCTGCGGGCGACGCTCCCATTGTTAAAAGTGCGCCCGCCAAAGGGAAAGCGATCGGTCCAGGAATCGTAATGATCGCTCCAACTAGAGCGACAGATACAAAACCCCAAAAATTGTGAATAGAAAACAAGCGAACAAGCTGCTCCTCAGGAGTTGCCGCAAGAACTAACCCAACCGCCCCGATCATACCAAGCAGGCCCGGCATCAGATTTTTTATTGAAATAAAACTTCGCACTAAAGCACTTCGAGTTTTTTGCATATCTTTTGCATACGAAAACGCCATGGCTAAAGCCGTGATGATCCAAATGGAGGCGAGCATTAGTCCTCCAAGGGCTCAAAACGTTTCATTCGCCCCGCCTTTTCTTCTTCTCGAAGATCACCACTTGCAAGCCTTAACACCAAAGCGTCTTCTGAAACACAAAGTGTGTCGTGAATTTCGCCTGAAAAATATATTCGTGTATTTCCGGGAAGTAGCCTTTCTTTTGATTTCAAAATAAGGCGATTGGATCCGTCGAGTTTAGGAGAGTTAATATAACTTCCCATCTCAACCTCGCCCGAAATTACCGCATATATCACCCACGCCTCGCCATGATTATGTGGCACTCGATAAGTGCCTCTAGCTTCGGGATAGGCTAACAAAATAAAACCTTCTGTTGGGTCACGATGAAGCTCAATGCCTTTTGGAAATTCACGTGTGCTTTCGTTGAGATACTGCTGAACTTCAGTGTCACTGGACACTCCCGAAATCTCGGCTTTGATTTTATCGATAGCTTCGATCGAAAGGTTCTGCCACAGGTACTGTATTTTTGAGATCGCGTTCTCTATTTTATTTGTCATAATTCCTCCTATTTCGACTGCCTGAAGCCAGTAAGCCACTTCAAGTTAACTTGAAGTCAAGAGCAAAGAATGATATGTTTTATTTATGGATATAGGTGAAGTTTCAAAAAAATCAGGCGTTTCAACATCAGCTCTTCGATATTACGAAGAAATTGGCTTAATAAAATCGAATGACCGTAAGGGGTTGAGACGCCAATACTCTGAACGGGTTCTAGAAACCTTAGCGCTAATAACGCTCGCAAAGCAGGCTGGATTCAAGTTAGAGGATCTGTCTCACCTATTTAAAAAACAGGGAGAGTCCGTCACAATTGATCGCAATCAATTAAAAGAGAAATCCTTAGAGGTCGGACGAAAGATCAAACAACTACAAGCTTCGCGGGACGGATTGATCCATGCAGCTCAATGTAAAGCTCCTAGCCATCTAGAGTGTCCAAAATTCCTCCGACTCTTGGCCCTCGCCACGAAGAAACAGATCAAAAGAAAAAAATAGTCGACTTGGAATTCCACAGTCGAAAAGTCCATAAACATATCTTTGTTTACGGCGCAAAATGCCCTATCCACGACGCAAAAGACG
>CAZDFM010000436.1:1522-3201 GCA_964504465.1 uncultured Pseudobdellovibrionaceae bacterium
GCCTGTCTCCAGTTATGAAGATTTTTTGATGTAACTTTAATTTCCCTGTTAGCAGTACCGTGCACTCTAAACAATCACGTTCCACGCGCCGAAACTTTAATGATGGGAATCTTCTGGACGTTGCGAAAATTGATTCTTATGGCTTCGACAAGCGTGTTTTTGGCGAGCTGTACTCTTTCGGTCGATGTGTCGGATCTTTCTTCTGTCGAGCTTTGGTTTGTTTCGCCAGGGCAAAATATCTTCTCTAATAAAACTGACTTTTCTTTTTCGGTCGGTCTCAACTCTGATAACACGAGCCTTAGTTTAAAAAACGCGAAGCTTGTTTTGTTTGAAGACGAATTCTGCGACCCAGACAAGGCGATTTCTTTTAATCCTGTCGGTGGCACTACTAGTGTAATGACGAGTGGGTTAGAAAACGGCAAAAAATATTCGGCACGAGTCACTCTCACTCATGGTGGCAAAACCTTTCAGTCTATCTGCTCTCCGTGGGTTGGTATTGATACGATGGTTCCCAAGACCATGGCCGTGCACTATCCCCTCGACAATACCTACATTACAAAAAAAGAATTTTTTGCCGCTTGGGAACAAGGCGCCGACATTGGTATCAGTGGACTTAAGGAGAAGCCCTATCTCATCCGGCTTTATGGGAAAGCGGCCTGCGCAGGTGAAGTCGTTCAAACGGTAGAGTCGCCGGTAGAAAATTATTTGTTTAAAAACCTTTCGCACGGTGTGGTCTATTCGGTTCTTGTGTCTTCAGTAGATCGAGCCGGAAACGAAAGTCAGGTGACATGCTCTCCTTATGCGGAAGTCGACCTTTATGCTCCAGGTTTTCATATTATAGATAGCACTTCAGTTACCGGCTATTCGCGAGGACTCAATCCTTCTGTTGTTTTTACGAATGATCGTACGGCAGCATACTGGTGTCTCACGACGGATACTACATTCCGCCCTACCGACTATATTGATACTTGCCCGGGCGGTTCGGGCGCAGCTGATGGCTGGTATACATCGCGCCCGAGTCACCTTCCTCTTACAACGGGCGACGGGCTTAAGGTTTTTAACTTGTGGGCTTTCCGAAGCGATGGAACTCCACTGAGTCAAAACGTAAGTTCAGCCGCCATCATCTTAGATCGAACACTTCCTGGAAGCTTTTTGGTCAGCGGTATCACGAGTGAGAATTATGATCGGGTTTTAGATGAATGGCTGACCTCAAATGAACTGCCGGTCGTGACTTGGTCGCTCTCAACAGATGCGACGGACTATTCGGTTCAGATCGTAAACGCATCAGCCCAGGTCATGTGCGAAAAACTTAGTCTCCCCGGCACAACGAGCCAGTATCAATTCTTGCCGGGAGAATGTGAACCATTGGTAAACGGCGAAGATTATCGGGTTATCATTCGAGCCTTTGACGTTGCCAGAAATTCTGTTTCGGCACCTGATTTTATATTTGGAGTCGACCTAACCCCTCCAGGCAGCTTTATGATCACCGGAATAAACGGAGGCGCCGACTCTCTTGAGGACGGATTCATTGGAACAACTTTGCCCACCGTTAATTTTACGAATTCGGGCAACTCAACACACTATCAAATTGAAATCAAAGATAGTTCGGATATCACCGTTTGCTCGCGTGGAAATAAAAATGCGCCCACGACCTTTTTCGATTACGCCTTTGAATCTGT
>CAZDFM010000437.1:0-3191 GCA_964504465.1 uncultured Pseudobdellovibrionaceae bacterium
AAATACGACGACCGTTATTCAAGAGAAGTTTTGGGCACACTCTTTTTGCTTAATCCCATAAGCCAAGAGGGACGTTACATCGAAATGCTAATCAATGAAACCAACGGCGACCTCACGTTCTTTACCTCTGCAATGCTAAATCCATTCGAGAAGAAGACATACTTTGCAGGTATGGATGGCTTCACTGCGGGCTCTGACGAACTGATGGGCTTTAAACTGGGTGAAATTATTTATGCAAACGACTTTGGCTACGCGAGAGTCGAAAGTTCAAACTACGGGGACACCGCTCAACAAGCGACTATCCGATATGAAGATCAAAAGCTTGGGCTTCTTGTGACTCGCGGAAGTTATAAGGACAATATTGAAAGTTCAGTTCTCTACGAAACTGGTAACGAGAGAAATGTGACCAACCAACCCATTGAGATGCTTGAAGTGCCAGGTGCAACGTTAGGTGTGAATCTAATTGAAGAAGTCGTCATCGATGGCAAGAAGTGGAACAAATACGAAATTAACGTAATCGAAACTACATCGATGCTAGGTCCGGTAAGGGATATTTGCGGATTGCCTGATTTTGATTCAGGTATCGGAACTTATGATCTGAGCTTTCAAGCTGATTTGACAAAGTTCCAAGGGATCGCTCGAAGCAAAAATGAGGAGCTCAAAACTCGTCTTCGTCAGGGTATAAATGAAGGCAAAACGACGGCTGAACTTGAAGCACTATTAACGCCACAAGAAAAAGACTTAATGAAGTACAAGGGCTGCCCCGCGGTCACTCCGGCAGATTCGCTGGCAACAAATTTACGTCGCACCTATTACTTTCCCAATCACCATATGAAACTCGCTTTTGGAAGTCGTGAACTTCTAAAAGTGGGAATCTATAAAAAGCCTTCTACTGCGAGAGGTGAATAGTGAGCTTTATGAAAATCACACGACTTGTTTTAATTTCGATTTTATTAAGCTTTATTTTGGCTTGCGTAAAAGATCGGCCGATTACAAGTATTCCTGATCCCGAAGGGGACCTCATGCCCAAAGCGGCATTTTTAGGTAGCGAAATCGATCCGGCTTATTGGGCTTACAAAGTTACGGTTGTTAAAACTTCGGCCAATGATGGATTTACTTTTACTGGTTTTCAAAGCGACATGAAAGTCGGTTACTTTGACTTTACTCGTGAAAAACTCCGCTTCTTAAACTCTAACACCTTCAATCGAGATAATGCCTCTGTTCAAGCAAGCGCTGAAGTTTTAAACGAGTGGGACATTACACACTCTGATTTTAGACTTGCTGAAAGCGATGGCTACACCACAAATCGTGAAGAAGAAAACAACTACATTGATTGGGAAAGAAAAAGCAAATTTAAGATCGGCTGGGAGAAAGCGGTCATTTCTGAGGCTGCAAGCTTTCCATGGAGTCTTGATTTTGCGCAGTTTTTTGGCTGCTGGACCAAGAAATCTTCTAACCTTGTTGAGGATTCCCGAGAGATTTCAAACGACAGTATCTCATTTGTATTAAGAGTGAATTATCAGCAGATGAGTCTTTGTACGAGTTCAGCGCGTAGAGCAGTTCGCGGCGATTTTGTGTTTTCGGTCGACTACAAGTATTCCTTCCGCCGAATTCCCAAAGAAGGTAGCCCGGACTATGAGCCCTATGTCTACTCAGGTGAAGATGACCCGTTAGAGCGCAAATACGGGTATTTCCAAACTGTACTCGAAGTGCCATCCAAAGAAGAATTGGTTCAAAACCGATTCTTTATCAATCGTTGGAATCCAAAAAAGAAACATAATATTTATTTTGCCGAAGATTTCCCAGATAAATACAAACCGGTTTTTTACGAAACCATTTGTCATACGAATCGAGTTTTTGCCAAACACGAACTGAATAACTATCCGGTCACGCGCGACAGTTGCCGTAAACTTGCCGACACCGGAAAACTTCAGGATATGACTTGCACAAAAGGTCTGTGTTTTGATCTTAAAGAAAACGACGGCACTAAAAAGTTCGGTGATCTTCGATATTCATTCTTCAAGGTCATTGAAGAGCTTGAAGTAGGTCCATTTGGATACGGTCCATCCGATGCAAATCCATTTACCGGCGAAATCATGTCAGCCAACAGTATGGTTTGGACCGGGTCGATGAAGATGATGCTTCGTAGACTTAAAGTGTTTGTTGATCGAATGGATCCAGTTATCGACAAACTCGATCAAAATGGAGTACCTGAACTTGGTCCTGACGGCGGAGTTTTAAAAGTCGACAATGATGAATACCGGTACAGAAAATCAACTCTTCTACAAAAAATGAAAGTGGCTCTCGACGAAGAGGATCACACGAAGTGGGTCGCGGACGGCAAGTACGTAGGTTCGAAAGCTCAAACTCGTCCTGCGTTCGAGTACTTAGTTACAAAGATGACCTTTGGTTACCCAGGCTGGAATAGCTTTACCTCGAGAAATAATTATCCGGGACTGATGTCTGATCCGTCACAATATAAAGAGGCCACTTACGATCCTGAGCTATTTGATTTCTCACTTTTCGACCGAGTTGATGAAGTCGCAAAAAAACTCAATATGTCGAATAAAGACCGTATGTTTGAACGACTCGATCAAGCTGAAGTCATCGCAAAAGAGTTTATTCGTACGCAGTCTAAAGGTGTTACAGCTCTTCGAGATAGCCTTGTCTATCCATTAGACGACGTCATTGTGGATGCTGCAGGTTTATTTTATAAAGGTTTAAGTATTGAAGAAGTAGAGCGAAGAATTCTCGTGCAAGTAGCTCTCCATGAATTTGGTCACAACCTCGGCCTTCGTCATAATTTCTATGGATCTTTTGACGAAAAGAACTTTCGAAAAGATGCAAATGGAAAAAACCTAAGCCTTTCTTCATCCGTGATGGACTACAACGACATGCGTGACGAAGTTCATGGTGAGCCCGAGTATGAAGCTTACGATGTTGCAGCTTTAGTATTCTCATACTCAGGTGGCAAAAAAGATCTGTCTACGATCAATAAGACCAATTATATGTACTGCACGGATGAGCATACGATTCTTAATGCTCTTTGTAACCGACATGACAGTGGGACCACACCATCTGAAGTCGTGAAGAGCCTTATTGAACGATATGATGAATACTATTTGGTGAATAACTATCGTTTTGATCGAGCTTACTGGAATATTTATTCTTATCCGAACTACGCATTTCAA
>CAZDFM010000438.1:0-3186 GCA_964504465.1 uncultured Pseudobdellovibrionaceae bacterium
AGAATACCGTTGGCATCAATATCAAAAGTAACTTCGATCTGAGGCACTCCACGAGGTGATGGTGGGATTCCCACAAGCTCGAAACGTCCAAGTGATTTGTTGTCACCTGACATTTCACGCTCACCTTGAAGAACGTGCACATCCACTGAAGTCTGACTGTCGGCCGCAGTAGAAAACACTTGCGACTTTCGAGTTGGAATTGTGGTGTTACGCTCAATCAATTTAGTCATTACGCCACCCAAGGTTTCGATACCAAGAGAAAGCGGAGTTACGTCGAGTAGAAGAACGTCTTTTACTTCACCACCGAGTACGCCCCCTTGAACCGCAGCACCAATGGCCACAACTTCATCTGGGTTTACTGAGCGGTTAGGCTCTTTGCCGAAAAATTCTTTAACGGCCTTTTGGATCGAAGGAATACGAGTTGATCCACCCACAAGCACGACTTCGTCGATATCTTTTGCAGTCAAGCCCGCATCTTTAAGAGCTTTTTTGCAAGGCTCCATTGATCGACGAACAAGTTCTTCAGTCATTTGGTCAAAACGTGAACGAGTCAGTTTTAAATTTAAGTGCTTAGGACCAGAGGCATCCGCCGTAATGAACGGAAGATTGATGTCGGTCTCTTGAGTCGCACTGAGTTCAATTTTAGCTTTTTCAGCGGCTTCTTTAAGACGTTGAAGAGCCATTTTGTCTTTTGTTAAATCAATGCCTTGGTCTTTTTTAAATTCATCAACCAACCACTGAAGAATAATCATATCGAAGTTGTCACCACCGAGGTGAGTGTCACCGTTAGTTGCTTTTACTTCAACGACATTGTCACCGACTTCAAGAATGGAGATATCAAAAGTACCGCCCCCGAAATCGTAGATCGCAATTTTTTCGTCTTTCTTTTTATCAAGACCGTAAGCAAGTGCAGCTGCGGTCGGCTCGTTAATGATACGTTTAATATCAAGGCCCGCAATTTTACCGGCATCTTTAGTTGCTTGTCTTTGAGCATCGTTAAAGTACGCAGGAACAGTTACAACCGCTTCTGTGACTTCGTGACCCAAATAGTCTTCTGCTACTTTTTTAAGTTTACCTAAAACAAAGGCTGCGATTTCTTCTGGGGAAACCGTTTTGCCTTGAACTTCAAATCCGCAATCTGTGTCGCCTTTTTTAACTACTTTATAAGGAACGAATTTTGATTCGTCTTTTACTTCTTCATAACGACGTCCGATAAAACGCTTCGAAGAGAAGATCGTGTTTTCGGGGTTAGTAACCGCTTGTCGTTTTGCAATTTGACCAACTAATTTATCGCCATCTTTTGTGAAACCCACAACCGAAGGAGTCGTGCGAGCGCCTTCATCGTTGACGATGATTTTTGGCTCTCCACCTTCCATGACAGCTACCGCAGAGTTGGTAGTCCCTAAGTCAATACCAATGATTTTTCCCATATTTGTGATGCTCCTTTAATTCGTATTCTTTAAATCAGTCTCTACAGCTTTAAAGTGGTTTCGATTTCAGTTTCGTCAAGTTGCGCAGCAATTTTTATGTAACAATTTCGCGCGTTCAGTTGTTGCTGTCCTAGCCAACCAGCTACCTAAAAAGCCCGTGCTTAGAGCCCACCTTAAGACCTTTGTCTTCTGCGATTTCTTTTAGCAACTTTTCTTCTTTTTTAGAAAGCTTCTTTGGCACATTCACTTTAATTAACAAATGCAGGTCCCCGACCGAGCTTCCACGAAGTGAAGGGAGCCCCTGCTCCGATAAACGAATCACGTCGCCAGGATTTGAGCCATGAGGGACATTCACTTTGAGTTTGCCCCTCAAGCTATTGAATTCGACTTCAGCCCCTAAAATGGCCTCTAAATAGCTAATTTCAAGGTCGGCGATGAGGTGATTGTCGCGTCTTTCAAAGACTTCGCTGGGTTCAACGCGGATCTCAACGTAAAGGTCCCCTGCTGGGCCACCTTTATAGCCACCTTCGCCCTCGTTACTTAAGCGAAGTTGGGTGCCGTTATCGACGCCGGCTGGAACGTTGACCATTAAAGTCTTTTTCTCAGAGATGCGGCCGCGGCCTTTACATTTTTTGCAGGGTTTGGTGATCTTCTCGCCTGTGCCGCCGCATGTGCCGCAAGGAGTGGCAACCGAGAAAAAACCTTGAGCGCGGATTTGCTGACCACTGCCGTTACAAGTGGCACAAGTCTCAACTTCGCTTCCCGGTTCGGCTTTGCTGCCGTTACAGGTTCCGCAGTTTTGTTCGGTTTCAAATTCGATTTGTTTTTTTGCGCCCGAAATAACTTCGGCAAGATCGATTTCTAAATAGTAGCGTAGGTCAGAGCCTCTTTGAGGTCCGTTTCGGCGCTGTCGTCCCCGGCCCTGCGCGCCGCCCCCGGCGAAAATGTCGCCAAAAATATCACCAAAGGCGGAGAAAATATCCGAGACATCGTGAAAACCTTGGCCGCCACCTGGAAAGCCTTGGCCTCTGACACCTGCATGACCAAAGCGGTCATAACGCTGGCGCTTTTCGGGATTGGAAAGAACTTCATAGGCCTCAGCGGCCAGCTTAAATTTTTCGACCGCTGCCGCATCATCGGGATTTTGGTCAGGATGGTACTGCATAGCCATTTTGCGATACGCTTTTTTAATAGTGGCCTGATCAGCGTCTTTGGCTACGCCTAAAATAGTATAAAAGTCTTCCATCCGGTCTCCGTATGCCTGTTAAATATGGAGTTTTAGGGGATTTCGTCAAGGTTTGTTGGGAAAAGTTCTGAGATTACTGAGCTTCTAATGCATCTATTTTAGATTGAACGTGGGCTCGAGCCGAATCACCCGTCACCGTTTCAAGGTAGTCTTTTAAAATTCTAATCCCCATCTCTTTTTGACCGGTCTTAGAATAGAGATTGGCTGCTGTTAAATTAAGCCATTCAGGCGCTCCCGCTGCGGCGGCCCTTAACGCCAAATCCGCTGCCTTTGCGGGGCTGTTTCCATCCGACAAATAAAAGTAGCTCGCGCGATAGAGGATGGGCCAATCATTTGGAAACTGCTCCACCGCCTTATCAAAGATCTTCGCAGCTCCTTCAAAGTCGTTCGACAGAACGCTCAGATTTAAGCCACCGATCGCATGAGGCATACGAAATCGTGGCGCAAGTTCGGTCACAATGTCGAGCATTCGGAAACCCCAACTCAAATTACATATAGGGTTGTTTGAAA
>CAZDFM010000439.1:0-3179 GCA_964504465.1 uncultured Pseudobdellovibrionaceae bacterium
CAGTGGTTGCAGACAAGGCTTTTGCTAATTTTAAAAATTTCTTAAGACCCCATTTGTGCCGATCTGCTTGAGCATTGGAGCCGGGGCAGTCGTGATGAAATCCTCCATCTCTGGCCGGATCGGTCGGAGCATCATCCCAAAGACTATTCGTAATGGTCACGACTCGAGTGAGGTCACAAGCAAAAGCTAAGCGAATCATTTCGATATGGTTATCAAACATTAAACCCGTGTTCTTGATCTGCCATCCAGCATTGAACGGCATCTCATAGTAGTTTCCATCGCCCGTTGCTTGAAGAGTGAGGGTTGGTTTTTGACAAATAGGTCCTGAGGGGTTTGAAGCATTAACTTTAAGCTGAAGGTCATATAAAGACGAGACATAGCGATCTAAAACTATTTTGTCGCTGGCCGAGATTCTCTTGTTTCCTTCGAGAGCTTTTAAGTCTGCATAGACCTTATCGACAATTAATTTATCTTCAGAAGCGGGAGCCGTCTGCCCCGGCCCCGAAAAATTAGCAAAGAGCGTATTAAATAACTGTTTATCCGACTGGATCGCATCCGACTGCACTCGTTTACCGTTAACTCGATCCCAGGAATAAATAATGTCATAGTGATTCGTAAAAATTCGAATCATTCGGTGTGGAATGGCTTCGCCGGTTTTATAAACTCCGGTGGAGTCTTTCATAATGACGTCGTAAGTTTTACCGTATATCGGCTCTAGCTCTCCACCAACTCCGGCTAAGACTCCGATGTTATGCCCTTGCCTCGCTCCGCCGGTCATCGATAAACCTTCGAGCAAATTCATATGAGGATACATTGAGACAAAATCAGAATCGATCATTCGCGAAATCTGCCCGGTGAAACTGCTTAGAGGTTTTGTAAATGTGCTGTACGCACCTGGGACTGCGACTTCACCGGAGTGATCGCTCGGATACAATTGATGTGGATCAATCCCATTAATTCCCATCCACGTCACTGCTCGCCGGCGAGTCGTAGACATCACCTGCGCCATCAATTTCTCTGGCATCAATGAAAGTAACGGTGGAAGTAGCATCATAGAGCCAGAGCCAATTAAAAATTGTCGTCGCCCAAAAAGCCTCTGCTCGATCAGTTTTTTCTTTGATGACATATTTTCCTCTTCTACAGTTGCTTTACAAACAAAACGTCATTGGCGATTAACTCGACAAAGCCGTCAACAATGGGTTTACTTGGATCCATGACAATCTTATGTACGTCCTCAAGTTGGCAGTCGTCGTCCGCAGTTTCTCGTCGCTCGTTCACGTACCGAAATACGTTTCGAGAGAAACAAGCCGCACCTTCTGAAGATTCAGAAATGTAAGAAATCAGATCAAACGCATCCTGCACTGGAATTGGTGTGCCCGAGGCAGAAGGCACATCTGTGCTTGTGTTGACTGGAATCGTTCTGACGAATTTTCCGGTCGAATCAAAAATTGACTCTTCGGTACGAATTCTTCCAAGCGGATCGAAGCCCTCAAAGGCAAAACCTGTAGGGTTGATTGTTGAGTGACAGCTCATACATAAAGGTGCTTTTGTTTGATGAGCGACCGCATCGCGAGTCGTATAATTTAATAACTGAGTTGGAGTGAGCGCATCATCTCCGCGAGTGTCAGCGACGGCTGCTGACGGAGGAGGAATCTCGTTACACAATACTCGTTTTTGAAAATTGACCCCGCGATGAATAAGTTTGGTTCGAGGAAGACTTGAAGCCAAAAATCCGGCGCGCATCAAAAGTCCCTGTCGGCGACCGCCGAAGTTTGCAGGAGTAGACGAAGCAACTGGAGCATGACCATAAATCGTGGCTAAACCGGTGTGCGAAGCGAATGAAGCCTTTGAGCTGAGCAATCCCTTAAAGCTGAGGTTCTGATTAAACACGGCATAGTCGATAAAGGCTTTGATTTCGTCATGCATCGCTTGAGTGAGCCCGCTTATATTGACGCCTTGTCGAAGCTCCGCCGGCAAACCGGCAACGTCCAGGCCACCCTCTGACATTGAGTAACGAAGAAGGTTATTTCGAACTTTCTCTTTACCACGTGCGGTCAGAAGTAGTCGGCGAACCTGAGCCTTCACTTGCGCTACTGTAGCAAGTGAGTTGCTATCAGCCGCTGCAAGCAGTTCCGCGTCCGGTGTTGAGTCCGTCGTCATATAAGAGATTCGAGTTGCGACTTCATAAGGTGTAAGGGCCAGTCGAGTGGTTGAACTCTGAGTCGTGTTTCCTAATTCAAGTCTCCAAATAAACGAAGAAGATTGAAGGTGAATAGAAAGAATCGTCTTTAGATTGGCCTTATAATCACCACCTCTATTTGCAATGGATCTTACGTAGGTACTTTCAGCCGAAGTCAAAGGTCTCCGGAAAATCTTTTTTGCAAACCCGTTTATATAAGTATCAATACAAGTGGTGCCAGGTGCCGTCCCTTGTGCACATGTACCAAACACCTGACCTAGCGTGGTGTTATTGCTTACGACTGCATTACTAATTCCTTTTGCAGTGTCAAAGTAAGCTTGAATTTTACCCGGCGAAAGCGCACTTATTCTATCGTGAGAATTCGGGTCAAAAGAATCATTCGCCAATGTACTAAGCTGTGTTGCGACTGAATTCACAACTGAAGTCCCAAATAAGTCAGTAAGCGTGTTAACGTACTGAGTTTTGGTTAAAACGTAACTCACCGTTTGAGCCCGTTTGTTTTCGTCTTTACATTCGAAAGCCGTGACAACCGGAATAACTGGCGGAGGCGCCTTCATTCCATTCACCCAAGACACAAGTGTGTTGTAGGCGCTCAAAGGAAAGTTGGTCGAATTGTACCCAGAAGGCATAGTCGCCGCACCCATTCCGGTGACAGATCCTTTATAGTGAAGCATTCTGTAAATGAGTTTTGATTTGTCAGCATCGCCGGCAATGACAAAGCCCTTCGTAATGAACTCGTTCTCGCTTGCAAGATCAAACGGAGCGAAAGAAACTGATCCGCCCGCACTGTGACAGGCGTTACAGTATTGAGCCAATACCGCTTTTGCAGAAGCGAAAGTGGTCCCAGGAGCTGCTGCTTTTACAAACTGTCTACTGACCGTTGCAATATTGCCAGCTGCATCTGTTTGCGTGACCGTAACTGTCTTGTTACCGTCTCCTGACGAAAAAGTAATCGCCATTGAGTAAGCTTGCGATGCAC
>CAZDFM010000440.1:0-3170 GCA_964504465.1 uncultured Pseudobdellovibrionaceae bacterium
GGAGCTGAATCCGCCTTTCGAGACCATACTTAGAGGATAGCCCTCAATATGCATTGGACCATCAGCTACACCATGTATTCTCGGTGTAGAACCAGTGAGAAGAGTCGCAAAATTACTTGGAGTATGTCCTGGAAAGCTAGGGATAGAATATCCGTAACTTCCTTTTTCCATCATTCGTTTTAAGTTTGGAAGTTCCCCCTGGTCCGCCCATTCGTAAATTTTAAAAATATCCGGCTCAGCGCGAAGCCCGTCAGGGATAAACCAATACAACTTCAACCCAATTTTTGCTGGCTTAGATTGCCGATAAATTTTCGCAAACCCAATTCCGGCCAGAGTGAGCGCGACAATCAAAAAGAGCGAGAAATGCTTATTTATCATAATTTTTTTTTCATGCTTAATTTGCAGAGCCTCTCATGTAAGACTGTATTTGATGACAATATGGGATGAATTTCAATGACAAGAACTTTCGGTCTGACACTCGTAGTAGCAATTATATTGGGCTATATTTTTCCTTATCCTGCACTCGCACTGGCTCCCTACGGATTCGTCGCATTGTTTATTTTGATGCTGCTTGCGGGTTTCTCAATTGAAAAAGAAAAGTTAAAAGGTGTCATAAAGCAACCTAGGAGTCTACTCGTTGGAGTAGCACTCTGTTTTGTCTTCGTACCATCTATGATGGCGGGCTTGGCGAGTGTGCTGATTCCGCACGAAAAGTTTTATTTGGGTTTTCTGTTTGCTTCTATGATGCCAATTGCGCTGGTCGCACCTTTTTTTGTTGAGAAAGCTGGGGGCGATGAAGAGCTTGCATATGCCCTAATGGTCATAACGACTCTTTTGGCTCCTTTTCTTACACCTTTTTTGCTGTATTTTTATGCGGGCTCAGAACTGCCAATTCGGATTCTTCCTTTAATTCTGAGCGGTGTGGTATTTGTATTGGTTCCTGTCTTCATAACATTTTTATTAGAGATTTATTTTCCAAAGATTCGAACGAGCTTAAAGTCGAAGTTACCCATACTCAATTCGCTCGCTTTAGGGGTATTGGTCTTTGTGCTTTTCGGCTCTGTCGTTCACAAAATTAATCTTAGTTATTACTCGCTCTCAAGTCTGGTTGTCTTGATGTTGCTGGCAGTTTTTCAAGATTTCGGAATCTACTTTGTGCTGAGATTTTTATTAAGATCTACTTTCGACGAAAGAACCGTCAAGGCAATTGTAATTAGCGTCTCTATGAAGAATGTCGCGATCTCAGCAGGAATAATGCTCTTTTACGAACCCTTAGCAGCCTTCCCGTCGGCTTTAGTATTTATCGCACATACAGCCTTTTTTAGCTGTGTGGTGACCTTGAGCCAGAAAGTATTAAAGCGGAGACAATTTAGATCAAGCTAGCGAAATCGAGCTCGCGCTCAGCTATTGCAGAGATATCTCGAGGGTCGTGGCTGATAAGAAGTATGGTAGTTTGAGTTTTCTTCCAAATTTCTTTTAATTCCGAGAAGATTTCTTGGCGAAGGCCAATATCCAGGGAAGTAAAAGATTCGTCAAAAATAATGAGTTTAGGTTCAACGGCTAAAGCCCGAGCAATCGAGAGTCGCTTCTTCATTCCGCCCGAGAGCTGAGCTGGATAGTAATTTTTGACGTCAGTTAGTTTTGAAAGTTGAAGCAAGGACTGGATTTTTGCTTTATCGGGTGTCTTCATACCAAAAGCAATCTGCTGAGCCACTCGTTGCCAGGGGAAAAGATCCAAGTCTTGATGTACTAAAAATACGTCCCGACTTGGAGTTCCTGTGCGGTTTTTATTTCCTATGTATACGGCTCCGGAGTTTGGCTTTAAATGGCCTGCAACAATCTGTGCGAGTGTACTTTTACCACAGCCCGATGGCCCAGTTAGACCTAGACATTCACCAGCGCCCATCTCGATATTAATATTTGCGAACAGTGGCGCTTGATTATTAAAGCCGAAGCTTAGATTTTCAATTTTAACTAACGGCGAAGACTGAGCGGTATTCATCAGATCCCCCTTCGCCAAGGAACAATCTTATTTTCGAGAACACCAATAAGCTCAACAAGTAAAAAGCCAATCGCTCCAATCAAACACATGTCTACAATCATTAACCCATATTGAAGGTTGAGACGGTTCATCTGGATAGAATACCCCAGTCCTGATTGGCCACTAATCATTTCAGCTGCAATGACTGACATCCATCCCATACTGATGCCAGCTCTCAACCCCACAAAGATTTGAGGCAAGCTACCTTTGAAGACAATATGATAATAATAATTAAAGCCTCGAATTTCCATCGAAGCGGCCGACTGTTTCCAAATGAGGGGAAGAGTTTCCGCAGCCTGAAAGGTATTAATAAAGATCGGCGAAAAGGCTCCAATGAAAACGATGCAATAAGCTGCCTTTTCGCCTATTCCAAATAAGAGAATGACAAAAGGGATCCAAGCGATTGGAGGTGGAAACTTTGGTGCTTCAAAAAGAAAACGAATCAATTTATTATTTTTAATCTTCGGCGGAAGTGCGGATCTCAAGATCCCAACTACGATTCCGATTAACAAGGCAATCGCGACACCGATAAAAACTCTTTGCAAGCTCAAGAGACAGTTCATGAATATATTTGCGAAGTCGTAATCTTCAAATAGTTGCATTTCTAGAGCTTTAGATCGGATACGCATAGAGTCAAGTAATTCTCGAGTTGTTTCAAGTCGAAGGCGCGGGTTACTTGAATTCATGTCTTTAAAAAAGTTTCGAACCGATGTTGCTAAAAAAATTAAACGGC
The DNA here is from genome assembly GCA_964504465.1 of uncultured Pseudobdellovibrionaceae bacterium. Taxonomy (GTDB): domain Bacteria; phylum Bdellovibrionota; class Bdellovibrionia; order Bdellovibrionales; family UBA1609; genus CAZDFM01. The sequence goes on from CAZDFM010000440.1 coordinate 2,775, forward strand.
TTCGCACCGAGCGAGGACTTTTGCAAAAAGACTTCGCAAAGCACGGGTTTCCTTTGCGCCATTATCAGAAAATTGAAAGTGGCGAATTAAACCTGACTTTAAAGTCGCTTCATAAATTATCCGAAGCTTTAGATGTGGAGCCGGGAGAAATGCTAGGAGATAACTCCTCTGTCCCCAGTACTTTTTTTCGCGAGGTATTTTTTGATGCACCCATTGGCATTATTGTTTGGGAACTTAAAACTCCAGGTGATTTAAACTCATTTTGCCTACGCGAACATAATAAATTGGGTGCAGCAATGGTTCATCGTAGTCTCGAGCGCAATATCGGCAAAAACATTCTAGAAATCTTCCCATTGGCACGAGAACAAGGTTTGATCAAAATTCTTTCAGATGTGG
>CAZDFM010000441.1:0-3156 GCA_964504465.1 uncultured Pseudobdellovibrionaceae bacterium
CGGACGCTGAAGCCCACACGTAAGTGTTATTCTCTGACGTGGTATATAGTCCCGCGAGTCCAATGACCGGAGGAAATCCATTTTTAATCGAGGTTTTTATTAACCCATGAATCCTTTTTGTAAATTGCGGAAACAACTCTCCCTGCTTTCGTGCGAGAGAAATGGCTTCGAGCTGCAAGTTTTGGGTTGCCTCAGATGACAGCGATTTTAGAATATTAAGCGCGGGCCCTAAATACATTCCATTTGCTCGAACAGTTGACCGGGATTCCTCAGCTAATCGAATAACCTGTTCTGCGGCATGTGCTTGAGAACTTGAAAGCGGATTGCGAAGTCGCATTACTTCTTCGTGATCTGATAGAAGAATTGAGTTTAATATGCTCATCGGAACGCAAACCGCTTGATAAGCGATACCTAAACGAGTTTCTGAAATAGGAGAAAACTGGGAGGTATCATACCCGATAAAGCTCACATTCATTGTCTTGAGAGGAGCTGCCTGGGCAAGGCTTGCAGAAAGGCCTATCAACGTAAATAGGAGCCAGCTGACAAGAATTGTCAGGATTTTCCTGGGGGATTGCAGCCAACTGCAATCTACTGAGTTTTTATCGAACGTGCTCATGATAAGCAGCGATTAATGCGAATATGATTCCAAGAGCTAAAGCCAGCTTTTTGCGGCTAGGTTCGCTGCAGCAACCGGGTTAACTAAGCTCACTTAGAAGCTTGCTGACCTAAATCCCCGCTTAAACAGCCACAGAACAGCTCTCGCTTGAAGGCCACTTTCAGTGGAGACTCGAGCATACCGAAAAGTTAAATCTTGATCTAAAGAGAAACTGCGCCTTGATAACTGCGAACTGTTTTTATCAAAGTTGAGCAACCATACTTCGGGCGGCAGAAGCCGGGTTAGACCAATTTCTTTAAATCGTTCGATGAATTTTATGATTTGTGTATCTTCTGTTTGTTGATCTCGAGACAGAATCAGAACTTCGGCCTGAGCCAGTTTATCTTCTGCTAATTCTCTAAGCTGAGCTTCATCTAAACTTGCTCCAAGTTTTGAAAGCTTCTCGACGAAATGTTTTTCAAACTTTGTTGACGGATCGCATATTAAAAACTTTCGACCTTGAGTTTGGCAGTTCGTTCCAAAAAGCATATCAAAGATATTAAAAAACGACGAATAATGCTGAAGCGGAAAAACATGATGAAGTGAATGATACTGAGGACCCACAAACCACAGGCTTCTTTTTGCATTAATACGAGTCAACGGCTGGTGAGTGAAGTCTTGCCCTCTTTGAGCAACGTAAACCACAACCATCACTGTGCGTATCCCAATCACGATCCCTGCGGGAAGCCATCCAAAATAAAAATAGCCAAGGGCAGAGATCCCCACAACTGCGGTGAGATATTCTGGGAGAATATGAAGGATGATGTTTTTAAATGAATGCTCTTTTTGAATCTGCATCTGTTTATCTAAAAAAAGATGGTGCACACCGTGGAGCGCTCCTAGGCGGCGCAACAACGGAAAGCGTGAATTTTCAAAAACATGAAGCACATAGTGGACGATATCAAACAAGAACGAACCGCACACAAAGAGGATCGCACATTGAAGAGTTAAAATGAGTAGAGAGGTGGCATTTAGCTCAATCATTTTAAACCTGCTGCCGATTCACTTGTCCCGCGATTTTACGCATTAAAAATCGCGGAGTAAGTCTCACGCTTTGTGAGCTCAAAAAGTTTAAGAAACCAGATACCTTAAGCGCTCGCGAATTCATCATGGCCTTGTATCCATCAAGTGCAACACTCGTTGGATCCGCTTTATTGAAGCTACTAGCAAAGCCCGAGATCTCAGCTGACTTTTGAAATTCCGTGCTGGTATACCCTGGAGCAAGAGCCGTACAACTTACTCCTGTCCCTTTGAGTTCTTCATGCAGACCTTCGCTGAACGAATTCACAAAGGCTTTTGTGGCCGAGTAAGTATTCATAAATGGTCCCGGCTGAAAGCCAGCAAGAGACCCCACGTTGAGTATTTTTCCGCTTTTTCGCTTGATCATGTGGGGCAAAAACAAGTGAGTTAGTTCCACAAGAGCTCGAACATTGAGATTAATCATTTGAAGTTCGCGTTCGAGAGGAAGTTCATAAAAAGGTCCTCCAGATCCAAGCCCAGCATTATTCACCAGAAAATCTACGTCTACGCCTAATGCTTGTACGCGCTTAAAAATAGTCTCTCCTGCACCCGGCTCGCTTAAATCGACGTCGATCGTCCAAACCTGAATTTTATGAGCTGATACAAGCTCGGAGGCAATTTCGTCGAGCTTGTTTTTTCTGCGCGCAACCAGGATGAGTGAATGACCGTTCTTTGCAAATAATCTGGCGAATTCAGACCCGATACCTGCCGAAGCCCCTGTAATTAAAGCCACTCCCATTGCGCTCTCCTTGAAAAAAGTGACAGTACTCGGTCCTGTCGGCTCTGTCTAGCGGAGAGAGAAATACCAAGGGCCGCAAGCCCCTGGCGGCTTTGCCTAAAATCCCAAGAATCTTTTATGAGCTTATTTTCCTTTTGGCCTTTAGTTTACAGATTTTTTATCATTAGCAAACAAGGGTTTGTCTCGCCCCAAAGATTTTTAAATTCTTCTAAAGGCTTGAAGCCCATATTGAGATAGAATTTTCGAGACTGGTCATATTGGATATTCGGTCGAGAACCGCTCAAGGTTTTAACTGTCAAAAATTTAAAACCTTGAGCTTTGAGTGCGACATCGATTTCCTTGATGATTTTACGACCAATTCCCTTTCGGTGAAATTCAACAACGATCCCCATAACATAAATTTCAGCCGACTCTGCAAAATGCTTTTTTACGCTGACAAACCCAATGACATTCTCCCCGTCAAGCGCGGCCCAAGTTTCCATTTCTCGAACCCGATTAACATACTCTTCAACCGCCGACTCGATTCCAAACCAAAGCGGAAGACCTCGCAGAATTGAATTGCACGTTTTGGCTTTTAAATCTGGATTTTCAACTCTTTCGATTCTTATATTATCCATGAGTATTCTCTTAAATGCGGATGCGAGCACACTGAATTTGTTTTCACTAGCTCAAATATCGAAAAGCGACGGCTCCCGATTTAAAGGTCGCAGTATCCGCGAGTTTGAACTGCAATTTTTTAATT
>CAZDFM010000442.1:0-1135 GCA_964504465.1 uncultured Pseudobdellovibrionaceae bacterium
TCAAAGCTCAAGCCATCTTATGGACCGACTCGCGGGTTTTACTCGAGATCGTACATCCCAAGATTCCTCTTTGGAAAGCCAACAACTGGCTTCGCTCCCGCGGGCAGAAAGTGATCGATCTAGATTTAATCCAGCAACTCGACATCGAGATCCAAAAACGCCAAATTGAGTGGCGCTGGGTCCGAGCTCACTCGGGAAACCCCTATAATGAGCGTTGTGACCGTATGTGCCGGGACAAGTTAGGAAAAAAAGTAAATACGCCCATTACAGTTGGTGCCGATAACGAGTCTTGTTAGAGCTTACCTAAACGTAAGGAGCTTCCTATGAGATGGTCTTTGGTTCTGTTGTTTTCGATCACATTTAGCTTTTCAGCTCAGGCATTCACTCCCGATTTTAACTACGACTGCGAAAAATTTTATAAACCTAGTACTGAGAGCGAGTTTACTAAGGAACAAGACAACTTCACTTTGTCTTTGGGCTTAAGCTCGGGATTCTTAGGCTTCGGTCCTGCTTGGATGTCACTTACTAACCAGCGCACGGGTTCTTATCTTCGATTCGGTATCGGCGCATGTTCAAAAAGACCACAAAATGGTTTTATCGTCATAGATGATCGATGCGCCGAACTTTATTCAGGTGATGACTTCGGATATTTTAACAACGCCGGCTCAACGACTTCAGCTATCGACGGACTACCAAACTGGGCCAACGCAAATCTTATACTCTCAGAGTCTGCTTTGACAGGCGATAGCGAAGTTCAAATCCGTACTTCAGAATTCGGCGGCGAAAATCCTGACGGAAGTGTCAGAGTGAATCGCCGCGAGTGGCGCTGCGTACGGCTATAGCCCGTCGAAATAATCAAGCGGATCTAAAACTTTCGAATTCTTGCGAAGTTCAAAATGAAGGTGTGGCGAAGTTGCGTTTCCAGTTTCGCCCACGTAACCTATGATATCACCTTTTCTCACGACATCACCCTCGGAGAGATCAGAGCGCTCCATTAAGTGCGCATAAAAAGTCGTAAACCCATCAGCATGCTCTAACCGTACCGCATGTCCTTGTCGAGGCCCTCTGCTGTTATCGATGACGACTGCATCCGCAATTGCTACGCCCCGCTGCTGGTCGGCGAATGCGACGCCGA
>CAZDFM010000442.1:1145-3155 GCA_964504465.1 uncultured Pseudobdellovibrionaceae bacterium
AAAAATATCAACGCCTTGATGCCGGTGGCCTTTTCGTTTGGCCCCAATACTCTGGCCGACTTCGAACTCACCGGCTACAGGCAAAATGATCGTGTCCTCTGCAAACGCAGAAAACGAAAATAAAAAAATGAAACTGAATAGAGCGCAAACTCCGCACTTAGCAGATGAAATCATGCTGATTACTCCTTGATGGTTTTGAATTTTGTTTTTGCACTCATAGCACAGAGAGAAAATGATGCTACGAACGATTTTTCAGCCCAGTTCCGTTACGGAACCAAAAATCAGTTCCGAATCGGAACCAAAAAACAATTCTACCCCCTTAGCTCGGAGGTAGAATTACGCTTTCAATTTATTTCGATATTAAAGTTTTTAAGCTGCCTTTGTCACAAACGGTAGCGGATCATTGTGCTCAGCAGTGTAATTTGAGAACGCATTCGGAAGTACAGTTCCGAATTGGTCGATACCCCTGAACTGTCCGAAGCCTTTGCCGTCCCCGTATTTCATATACTCTGACTTAGGAACTCCCACTGAGGCCATGACGGATTGTAACATCTGTTTGAATGGTCGCCCTAAATAGGTTCCATGAATTGGTACAAGCGGCTTTTGTCTAAAATCAACATAGTTGCCTGTATTAAAGAATCCAGCCGCTTTACCAAATGTTAAAACTGGAAGATTTAAAACAGTGTGCCCTTCAGTCCAATCACCCATCTCGTTTGTATAAAGCATGATGCTATTATCAAGCAGAGTTCCACCACCAAAAGGATCAGTGGTCGACGACAAGGCCTTTGCAATTTTTAAAAATTTCTTTAGGCCCCACTTTTGACGGTCAGCTGCCGCGTTCGAACCTGGACACTCGTGGTGAAGTCCGCCGTCTCGCTGAGGGTCAATCGGAGCATCATCCCAAATACTATTTGAAATTGTCACGACTCGAGTTAAATCACAGGCAAAGGCTAACTTAATCATCTCAACATAATTATCAAACATTAAACCCGAGTTTGTGATCTTCCATCCCGGATCAAATGGTAACTGCCAGTAGTTTCCATTGGCACCTGCTTGAAGAGTAAGGGTTGGTTTTTGGCAAGCAGGGCCCGAAGGATTCTGGGAATTCACTTTTAACTGAAGGTCGTACAAAGAAGAAATATAACGATCGAGAACAATTTTATCGCCAGCTGAAATTCGTTTGTTACCTTCGAGTGCTTTTAAATCTGCATACACTTTGTCGACAATCAGTTTGTCTTCAGAGGCCGGAGCGGTTGTGCCTGGAGCCGTAAAATTCGCAAAGAGGGTATTAAATAACTGTCTGTCCGACTGAACTCCATCGTTTACAACGCGTTTTCCGTTAACTCGGTCCCAAGAAAAATAAAGATCGTAGTCTGTCGTAAAGATTCTGAGCAGCCGGTGCGGAATCGCCTCTCCTGTTTTATAAACAGCCGTTGAATCTTTCATGATCACGTCATAAGTCTTGCCGAGCGTTGGCTCTCGTTCTCCGCCCACGGCTGCAAGAATCCCGATGTTATGACCTTGTCGTTCACCACCCGTTAACGACAGACCTTCAATCAAGTTCATATGCGGATACATCGACGCAAAATCGGCATCGATCATTCGAGAAATGGGTCCAGTAAAACTGCTTAAGGGTTTAGAAAAGCCACTGTAAACATTTGGAATGGCCGTCATCCCCGTCGGGTTATTAGGATAGAACTGATAAGGGTCAATACCCGTGTTCCCTATCCAAGTCAGTGCGCGACGACGTGTTGTTGACATCACCTGTGCCATCAACTTTTCTGGCATCAAAGACAGCAAAGGTGGAAGCATCAGCATCGAGCCTGACCCAATTAAGAATTGTCTTCGTCCAAACAGTCTTTGTTCATATTGTTTTTTCTTTGATGACATATTTCCTACTTATTTTTTCTCTTATTAAAGCCACGTCCAAGCGACGCGACTAAGCTGCTTTCGATACAAACGGCAGCGGATCATTATGTTCGGCGTTGTACTTTGCAAATGCAGTTGGAC
>CAZDFM010000443.1:0-3150 GCA_964504465.1 uncultured Pseudobdellovibrionaceae bacterium
GATACTTTTAAGCAAGATTGCCTCACGCGTTTTGCGCGGAATGATGGGTAACTTAAGAAAGTTTCTTCGTCGCAGATAAAGTTAAGAAATGTGCGTGCCGCGGGTCCCACGTCCCAAAAGCAGAGGGCAGGGGATAATAGCCGGCACCGCTAACCGAGACATTTTCGAAGCCATGGGCCATGAAAAACTCGATAAGCCCGCGGTAATTAAAGATCACTTTGTGGGTCCAGGTTTTGAGTTCAATGGATTCGTTTCTGTGTAACGCCAAAGGATTTCCAATTCCGGCTTTCAAATGCGACATATTTGTTAGCGAAAAAATTTGCCATCCCAAAAGTGCTGCAAAAATATTGTGCCAGCTGCTTCCGTTTTCAGTGCTGACAATGACCCTTCCGCCGGGCTTCAGCATTCTAAAAATTTCAGATGCGAATCTGTCTACGTCAGGAACATGTTCGATAACCTGGTTGGAATGAATCAAATCATACACATTGTCTTTTAAAGGGAGAGGAGACGCTAAATCTGCAATCGTAACTTTGATCCCTTTGTCATCTGCAAGTTTCGCTCGATGAGGCACAATCTCGACACCATGAGCACTACCGGCTCTGCTAGCTTTTACCAGCTCTTTCGTCCAAGTCCCGTCGTCACAGCCTAGGTCGAGAAAGGTGGCGGAAAGCCCCTGGCCGGCATATTTTAGAATATTCTTTTTATTGTCCGCCATTGCGGTATTGAATTGTTTTATCAGAAAGCTCTTTAACATGTTTGTTCCAGTTGCTTTTGGGTCATGAAGTTAGCTGCGTACTTTATCGTAAGCCATTCCCGGTTTCGCTTGCTAATTAAATTCAAACCTCGAGCTGCTTAAAAAATAATCATCATATTGGTTTTGGATTTTCAAAAAACCTGACGCGCATCACAAACGGCTGTCGGCACAAAGTTGAATGGCACTTAAGCATTGATTTTTACTAGACCAGGTGGTCTTTTGGGCCTCTTTTGCTAACGATATCAGCTACTAAGAAAAGTTCGCTTTTCAGTTTTAAGGAGACTTATATGTTCAGTTCAGTTGCTTGGGCCCAAACCGCAGCGCCAGGTGCTACACCCGGGATGTTTGAACAATTTCTTCCGTTCGTCTTTATCATCATCATCTTTTACTTCTTGTTGATCCGACCTCAGCAAAAGCGTGCGAAGTCGCACCGTGAGTTCCTCACAAATATGAAGCGCGGTGATCAGGTTTTGACTTCGGGTGGAATCTTCGGAACCATAGAAGGCCTAACTGAAGACTTTGTGACACTTCAAATTGCGGACGGCGTAAAAATTCGTATTTTGAAGGCTCAAATTGCTTCGTCTGTTACCAAAAACGAGGATAAAAAATGATAATCGAAAGTCTTAAGGCAAGGGTCATTATCGTCATTCTGTCGATAGTGGGCGCGTTGATTTATATCATCCCCAATTTCGTAAACGTAGATAACATCTGGTGGCCGACTAAAACCAGACTCAATTACGGTTTGGATATTCAAGGTGGATTGCACCTCGTTCTGGGCGTTGACGTTAATGGTGTGATCACTGAGAAAACTGCGCGGTTAGCGCGAAGCCTTAAGTCTGAGTTTGCCGAAAAACAGATCGGCGTCACTTCTATTGAGCCGACCGGGCCCAATGGTTCAGAACTCCAAATCGTTTTGGCGAGTGCCGATCAAGCGCCTGTTCTAGAAAAGTTTTTAGAAGAGCGTTATTCTACAACTCTTCAGGTTCTTGAAACTTCAGGTACAACGGTACGTTTGCAGTATTACACAGCTGCGATGCAGGAGTATCAAAAACAAATCGTTCAACAAGCGATTGAGGTTATTCGTAATCGTATCGATCAGTTTGGTGTAGCTGAACCGAGCATTTCGGCTCAGGGTTCGGACCGAATTATAGTTCAGTTGCCCGGTATCCAAAATGCGGCCGCAGCAAAAGATCTTATTAACCGTACAGCTCGTTTAAGTTTCAATTTGATTTCCACTGAAATGACCTCGGCCCAAGTGGATGCGCTCGTAACCAAAGCTGAAACCGAAGGTGGATTTTCACTCGGTAAAGACGATCTTCGCTACACTGAATACTTCAAGAAAATTAACGAAGCTCTAAAAGGGCAACTTCCTGCAAACACGGCCGTGGCTTTTGAAAAGCTTGAGAACGCGGCAACATTAGAGGCCGGCAAACGCGCCTATCTGATTCGTACCGACACGGATTTAGGCGGCGATCAGCTTGAAGACTCGTTCGTAAGCCAAGGTGAGCGGGGCGAACCTGAAGTTGTTTTTAAGTTTGATTCTATGGGCAGAGTCAGAATGGGCCAAGTGACCGGTGAAAACATTGGTAAACCTCTTGGGATCTTGCTCGATGACGTCATCCAGTCGGCTCCCGTGATTCAGTCTAAGATTACAGATCAAGGCCGCATCACTTTAAATCAACGGAACTATGACGAAGCCTTAGCTGAAGCCAACCTCATTTCTACGGCTCTTAGAGCGGGCGCTTTACCTGCAAGTCTGACTCAACTTGAAGAAAGAACCGTAGGTCCTACTCTCGGAGCGGATTCGATTCGTAAAGGGAATATCGCAGGCGCCGTAGGTCTCGCCTTAATTATGATCTTTATGTTGATCAATTACCGAAAACTCGGAGTAGTGGCCAACATCGCTTTGATCGTAAACTTAATTTTGCTTTTAGCGATCCTTTCTTCACTCGGCGCAACACTTACGTTGCCAGGTATTGCGGGAGTTGTTTTGACTCTTGGTATGGCAGTCGATGCGAGCGTTATTATTTTTGAACGTATTAAAGAAGAACTTGCTAAAGGATCTGGTGCTAAATCGGCGGTTCGCGATGGATTTGCACACGCTTTCTCTGCGATCTTTGATGGTAGCTTAACAACTGCCATTACCAGCGTGGTGCTCATGTATTTTGGTACTGGTCCGGTTCGCGGTTTTGCGATCACCTTATTAATCGGTTTAATCACATCTATGTTCACCGCGATTTTTGTATCACGAGTGGTGCTTGATATTATGGTGAACAAGATGGGCGTTAAGAACATTGTGAAGGTTAGAGCCGGAGGTGTGGCATGAGCAAAACAAAGCTAACTCGAAATGATGGCTCTGGACGCTATGACTTTTTAAAAGTAGGAAAGTTTTTTAC
>CAZDFM010000444.1:0-3149 GCA_964504465.1 uncultured Pseudobdellovibrionaceae bacterium
TTGAGCGTTTCCATCTCAATCAATAGTTAAATACAAAAAACATCGCACTCTCTGAAGCACTGGCTGAGCTTAAATCTTTAGACGATGCAAAAAATCATTTTATGATTCTCATCAATCACGAGCTCAAGACTCCCCTCACAGTTTTGTTGAGCTTTATGCAGTTACTTGCAGATACAAAACTTGATGAAGACCAACAGATGTACTTAAAGCGAATGCAAACCAGCAGCGACCGCTTAAAAAGCCTAATCGATGATGTGCTACAGCTTGTGTCGGCCGAAACTGGCGTTCTTAAAGTTGATATCAAAAAAACTTCGACTGAAAAAATCCTTCATGGTTTGCCGCCTCAGTTGATGGAGCAAGCAGGACAAAAAGAACAGATCATCAATTTTGATTACGATGACGCTCACGTAAAAGCAGATCCTAAGATCATCGAACAAGTTCTGGTGAGAATTATCGAAAACGCGATAAAATTCGGAAACAAGAATTCCGAAATCGAAGTTTCAATCCAATCGGCTGCAGATGGAAAAATTGGGTTTTTTATCGAAAATGAGGGCAAGTCTATTTCTCAGGGGATGATTCAGAAAATCTTAAAGCCCTTTACGCTTGATGAAAACATCATGAATCACACAAAAGGAACCGGACTCGGTCTTAGCCTTTGTCAGGCGCTTTTAAAGACACATTCTTCTCACTTACAGATTGAAAGCTCAGGCTCTAAGGTACGAGTAGGCTTCGAACTCTAAAATCCGGCTTACGGACAGTTACCCTAAGATCCCATTGCTACGCTGATAACGAAGGCTTGAGTTTCGCAAAAAGCCTCGATTATGAAAATACTCGCACGCATTTTAATCAGTTTATGTATTTATCCAAGTTTGCTTCAGGCCGCGCCCAAGGATCTAATTTTTCTGGCACCTGGCGAAATCCACACGCTTCAAGCCCCAACTGGCCAAAGCCTTAAGGTTTCCAACGGAAAGATTATTAAAATTACCGACCTTGGAGCAAAGATTAATCTTTTTGCCGTCAAAGAAGGAGAAAGTTTTGTCTATGTTGGAAACAAGACCTATCAAGTTTTTGTAATCGCCCCTGACAAGTTGGCTTTTCTAAAAGATATACAGACTGGCTTAAAATTTCGAATGGGAATCGAAGCCGAAATAGTCGAAAAAGATATTCATATCAAAGGGCAAGTCCATCGCTGGAGCGACCTTAAGTGGCTGTTCGAACTTGCACAAAAGTATCAGTCGAAGTTTCTCCTGAATTCTAAAATCGACAAAGACGTCTACACTGAAGCCACCCGGTACATTCAAAACTATTTAAACCAACAGGCCTTGAGCCCCATCCAAATTCAGTGGGGCCCACCAAGTTTAGCCACCATAGCGGCGTCGCAAAAAGATCAGTTAAAAAATTATCAAACAGCTCTTGAGCATTTCGGCCTACTTGTTGAAACCCGAGACCAGCAGCTCGCTTTACTGCCCTCCGTGCAAGTTGAAGTCGTGATGGCCGAAATCACAGAACGAGTTGACCGTGAGTTCGGTCTAGAATGGAGTCCTTTTGGTGAATTTCAAATACTCCCACAGGCAAGCTTTAAGACTTCACTCAATGCGACCCTTCGGGCACTGGAAACTCGCGGGCTTGGTAAAATTTTAGCTACACCTCGAATACTATGCCGAAGCGGCTCCGAAGCCGAGTTTCATTCGGGAGGAGAATTTCCGATTGCGATCACCGAATATCAAAGCCACTACAAATCACAAAACATCACCTGGAAGAAACACGGGATTGTTCTAAAGTTTAAACCTCAAGCCGATCGGCAAGGACGGATGAGCATTAAAATCTATGCCGAGTTATCAGTACTCTCTGAGCAACAAGTCAACGGCACTCCGGCTGTGTTAATTAACAAAATTGAATCAGAATTCGATTTATCAAAACCGCAAACAGTGGCTTTGAGTGGATTGATTCGGCAAGACTGGCATAAAGGACAAAGTGGACTTCCGTGGGTTTCACAGATTCCGGTGTTGGGCTCACTTTTTAGCAGCCAAAAATTTCTTAACCGCAAATCGGAGCTCGTAATTTTTGTAACTCCAAAAATCATTTCAGAAGTTGATCAAGAAATTGAAATGCCAGAAGGATGGAAACGTGAGTCTCTCTGAACTTTATCTCGCCTTTCAAAGTTTAGAGTCGGAACTGTTACGTGATCTCAAAGTTGGGTCTACCTCTACTTCGGCTTTGCAAATTGAAGAGAACGTTAAAAATAAAATTAAAAATTGGCCACGTCCGCTTGCGCAGAGATTGCTTGATGAGCTTTTTGATTTTGGACCCCTTAAAACTTTACTTGCAGATACAAGCCTCAATGAAATTTTAGTTTTGAATTTCGACAATATCATCGTCGAAAAGGGTCATCGTTTACAAAAAGCAGAAGATCACTTTCTTTCAGCTTGGACCTATCGAAATTTTGTTCAGCGGCTTTTTAGTTTGACTCAGAGTAAGACCGATCTCAATCAAGCGGCCGTGGACACGCAGTGGAACGAGTTTCGAATTCACATAATTCAAAAACCACTCGTGGACTCTGATTTTCAGATCTCGTTTCGTAGACATCCAAAAGTTAAATGGAACTTTGAGATGTTATGTAACAGTGGTTCGCTCACTCAAAGTGACGCCGATATTTTAAAACAGCTTATCGACGAAAAAAAGAATGTGTTAATCGCAGGCCCCACCGGGGCCGGCAAGACTACACTCTTAAAAGCTTGTCTCAATGAACTTTCTGAAACCGAAAGAGTCGTCGTGATTGAAGACACTCATGAGATTGATGCGCCCAATGATTTTTCAAGTCATCTTCTTTGTAGGCAAAGTGAATCCGACCATTTGAAGAACTTTTCGCTCAGTGACCTGCTGAGACAAAGTTTACGAATGCGGCCCGATCGTTTAGTGGTGGGTGAAGTGCGTGGTGGTGAAGCAAAAGATTTGTTATTGGCTCTCTCAACCGGACACGGAGGTTCGTTTGGGACTTTACATGCTTCTTCGGTTCAAGAGGCTTTGTTTCGATTGGAATTCTTAATTCAGATGGGAGCTCCTCAATGGAGCTTGGAGAGTATTCGCCGGCTAATCTTTTTAAGCCTGCAAAATATTGTCATTGTCGCAAAAGGCGAAAAAGGTCGTTC
>CAZDFM010000445.1:0-3147 GCA_964504465.1 uncultured Pseudobdellovibrionaceae bacterium
CCTAAAGCGATCGACATAAGCATTCCTAAAAACCCAATATATAGCGTGATCTTTAGAGGGACCGAACTAAAGCTCAAAATCGCAAGCGTCGCAAACCTAAACATTTTCTTGAAATTATACTTCGTCTCTCCCAACTTTCTCTCTTTTCTGTCATAAAGAAATGGAAGTTGAGTAAAACCCACCCATGCGACAAGCCCCCGCATAAAAGGTTCTGGCTCTTTTAACGCAACAACGGCATCTTTAACTTCTCGGGTGATGACCCTAAAATCGCCAGTATCTTCTGGAATCGGTGTAGACGAAAGCGAGTTTATAAGTCGGTAAAACAGGCTAGCCGTAAACCTTTTTAGAAAGCTCTCACCTTCGCGTTTATTTCGCTTTCCGTAAACCACATCTGCATTTTCTTTCATTAACAGGCTGATCATATCATTAAGGAGTACTGGCGGATCCTGCAGGTCAGCATCGATAACGGCGATCAAGTCCCCTTCCGCTGCCTCAAGCCCTGCAAACACAGCGGCTGAGTGTCCAAAATTTCGCGAAAATCGAATCAGCTGACTCCGTACCGTATTTATACTTACCGTTACGTGATCATTGATAATTTTCGCCGACGAGTCACGACTTCCATCATCTACGTAGATGATCTTAATGCTCGAAAAATTGTGCTTAGCTGAAATTTCGTTCGCTGCAGCTTCAAGCTCTTTGATAGTCCAAGCGAGGGTTTCCTCCTCGTTATAAACTGGAACTACAATAGAGAGCGACTGCATTCATTTTCCTTGATGAGATTTGACTTGTTCCAGCAGTTCTAATTCAATGCATTGAGATTGGAAAGCCGAAATCATGAATAAAGCGGTCGAAACCCCTCGCTCTCCTAAACTGTCGCACATCGCGTTGACGGCCTTCGCCGCTCTCATCGTAATGATTTCGTATTTACGCCTCTATTTGGGTTTAGACAGCACCGACGAAGCGCAATACGTAGCTCAGAGCTATTTTATTGCCACTGGTGACAGTCTGTTCCACAGCGACCTATTTATCCAGCAGATTATCGGACTCCTAGCAGCTCCAATTGTCGGCCCGTATCTGCAGTTCTTCGGCACCGAAGCGATATTCGTTTTCTTTCGGCACCTTTACTTTCTTCTTGCCGTATTTACAGCCTTCAAAAGTTTTTCTTTTTTAAAGCCCATTTACGGTCTTTTTAGCTCTTTATTAGTTTCATTAATTTTTGTGGCTTTTATTCCCTTTTCAATCCCGTCGTTGAGCTACAACAGCGTTTTTATGCTCTGTTTTCCACTCTCTTTATTAATTTTGTATTCTGCCAAAAGCAGGCTTGCCGCGGCAGCAGCAGGTTTCATTGCGGGAATAACGATTGCGGGATATCCACCGATCGCAATCGTTTACGGATTTCTTGGAATTTATTTAGTTTACCAGCTCGGACAGAAATCGAAAACGGAATACTCAATCCGCAAACAAAGCATTCTGATTTTTTCGTTAAGCCTAGTAACTTTTTTGGCCGGCCTAACTGTTTATATTTTCACAAGCGTCGGCTCTGATGCTGTAAAACGCGCTTTAGAATTTTCGACAAGCTTTGCCGCATTGGGAGGGGGCGAAAAGCTTTTGAATCTTGCGAATTCCCTCCTTAGGGGATGGTGGCGTAATGGCCATTTATTCTTCTTTATAGTCTTATTTCTAATGCACTCGCCAAAATTCAAAGGCCTAAGATGGAATGAAAGAAGCTTCCAGTTCCTTATTTTTGGCGCGATTTTTTCGGCAGTCTTTTCCCCCTTAGGCCCCCAAAAGAGTTTTGGTTGGATTTTTTATGCTTCAACATTTCTAGCCATAATCTTGTGGCGCCACCTTAAAAGAGAAACGAAAGATAAGCCTTTTCTGATTTTGTTCATCATCAGCTGCTTCCTGGCAGCACTGACTCAGGCCTATACGAGTAGTAATGGCCTGATGAATGGCACATTAGGTTTAATTCTGGCACTTCAGCTGCTTTTACTCGAACTTTCTAATCGGTCTGAAATTCTAAAGCAAAATAGATTCGCGAAGCACGTTTTATTGGCAGCCATAATATGTTTTTTAGTCGCTTGGAATTTTCTTTTCATTTATCGCGAAGATAGAATTCATTTTCCGATTTATCAAATCAAACAGGGGCCCCATAAGTTCATCTTCACCACCCTCGAGAAAGCCAAAAGCTATGAAGAACTCAGACAAGCGCTGCTTAATCTACAAACTGACAACAAGAGCATATTTATCGCTCGATACGCTCCCGCTTATCTCATGACCGATCTAAAGCCCGTTACCGGCATGGCTTACGTTCACGAGGTGCTTTTTAAACCAAAAGTTTTAGATTTAATTTTGTATCGTCCCCTGCAAATGGCAGAATGGCCAGATCTAGTCGTCATTTATAAAAGCGAAAATCTGGGCTTCCAATACCAATTTGAAGAGTTCTTTCAAAATTCTGAGCTATACCAGCAAATATCTGAAACCAAGAACTACAAGATTCTGAAACGTGCGTTGCCCTAATTATTTTGCTGTGCCGTTTAAAAGTCTAATCCTGACCTCGCGAAATCCCCATTGCATTGACAAGCCCAGCGACTCAGCCAAATATCTAACTGTTCACCGACCTGATTTAAGGAGACCCTCATGGGCATGTTGCTAAAGCAGATTTTTGGACTCTTTAAGATGCTGAACTCAGACACCGGCACCAACCAGATTGCAGCCGGAGTCGCAGCCGGGTTTATTTTAGGCATGACCCCCGCCTTTTCTCTTCAAACGCTTCTCGTCTTTGCCGTAATCTTCTTCTTCAGAATTCAGATTGGGGCCGCCTTCTTAACAGCTTTTTTCTTTAAACTTATCGCCTACGCTTTGGACCCCGTATTTCACCAAGTCGGAATGATGGTGCTCGACAGCGAAGCCCTAAAGCCTCTCTTTACCACTCTCTATAATATGCCAATTGTGCCTTACACTCGATTCTACAACTCTATCGTGATGGGTTCAGGAGTCGTGACGATCTTGGCTTCACCTTTTGTTTTCTTTATCTCAAAAGTATTGATCAAAATTTACCGCGCACCTGTAGTTGCAAAACTCAAGCAGACAAAGTTTTGGAAGGCCCTACTAGCAACCTCTTTCTACAAGTGGTTCTATTCCTAT
>CAZDFM010000446.1:0-3146 GCA_964504465.1 uncultured Pseudobdellovibrionaceae bacterium
GCCGGGTTTCTGACAATGAGTCCTTCTTCAATCGCCACGTTAAAAACGCGTTTCACGATTTTTAAGAGTCCTCGCTGGGTGTAGCTAGAGCAACCGGACATTGATTCAAAAATAACTTTATGGACGTCGCTTGGTTTAATTTCGTCTAGGAACTTAGAGTTCCAAACTGGATTGAACCATTTGTCCAAACAATGTTTGTAATTGAGGAATGTCGAGTTCCTATACTCCACTCGATATTTTTCTAGAACGTGTTCGACCCACTTAGCCCAAGTGACCTTGGATTTGTGGCCTTCAAGTTCCATCCGAAAATCGAGTTCAGCTTTGCGAGCTTCACGCTCGCTAAAGAACCATCGTTTCTTCCGTGTGACTTGCGTACCGGATTTATCTCTTACTTTTACAATGACTTCATACTTAAGTTTACCATTTTCAAAAACTTTCTTAATCGCCATAAACTATTCCTTTCGGTTTGTTCGTTCGTCACGAAACAAAGACAAAAGGTAATTCACGTTGAACCTAAGATGCTTTCCGAAATATCGACACTCGATTTCACCCCGGCATTTACGAATTCGTAAAGCGTTAGTGGAAATACCTAGAATCAATGCGGCTTCCTTAGTAGAAATCCATTCAGGTGCTATTCTATTTTGAAAGAGCGATGAACAATTCTGCTTATTATTTTGAGACAGCATAATACCTCTGATACAAGCAACCCGCAAGACGGGTAGAGAATTAAAATGCCTCATAAGGACTATCAATTAATTAAATTAAGCTATTCGATACCTTCTCTTCAAACACACTTGTCCAACTTCTTAAAATCCAAGGTTCTCATATCTACATCTGTCTGTTTCTCTTCTTTCCTAATTATTAAATCACTCGTTATCATCTCCCACCTTATTACCCACCACCTCCCTTTCTTCTGTTCCAGGCATTAAACCCCTTCCACATTCCAACTCGTTGGGTGGGAGGGGTTTAACGCCGATCAGGGACAGAAGGAGAAAGGGAGGTGGTGGGTAACTTCTTGTTTTGAATTATTTTTTTCTCGTTTCATCACATCAAGAGAAGGTTTTTTAAACGCAATCGAATTGCTAGCAAATTGCTCTTATTCAAGCGGACATGTTCTCAAGTTTCTCGCAATATTTTTGAGTTTCCTAATCAAATTTCCCCTTCATAATACGGGAGCTGATGCATGCAGCCCTAAGTACTTGATTTTCTTGTGGTTGGTTTTTTGATTGTCGAGGTGGATTGATTTTATGAAGGGACGATGCCCGATGTATGGCTCTTATAGAGTCCTACTTTTTAAAAAATTAAAAAGAAGGCAGTTCTGGGCCGATCTCAAGCAGGATGGGGTCTGAGTCACACTACCAATTTTCCTGCTTGGTTTTCAGCACCAAATTTTAAATTAGAAAAACCGCATAGATGGCTTATTTCATTTGAGAAACAGAGCATGGGTAGTATTTCGTAGAATTTCGATTCATTTCCGAGTTTGGTCACATAGTGGTGACACGTTGGTGACACGACTAAAACGGCCTCTTCTGTAGATTCCATTCACAATTTAATATCCTTCCAAGCCCCTGATGACAGGGGTTCTAGAAGGTTGCCCCTGACAACCTGGGACTAGAATTCCCTAATCCCTATTTTTAAAGAATAAACCCGAACAATTGAAGGAGGCCCATGGTCCCGCAAAAATTGATCCAATATGCAGTTGTAGTTGCTCTTGCTTTCGCAGCCGTCGGTCAGCTACCTCGGCTAGTTAAATACTCTAGAATACAAACATTGAAGGTTCTAAGAGAGTCGCAAAGTTCAAACTGGGGAAAGGTTTGGTCGCCCGGATCAGTTCCACCAAAGCGCCTGTAGACGCGCTAAGAGCGTATCAAAGATCAAAAACTCCTCCAAGATTCGAAGCCTAAACCGAAAGGCAAACTTTATTGGCTTCGGGAATGTGAATATTTTTTTTCTTAGTTCGCCTTCGAAAGTTTAAGTATTCTAATTGCCCCGCTAAAAACGACTAAAGCAATTATCCCGCCTACTACAAGATCGGGCCAAGCCGATGAAGTATAGTAAATAAGAGCACCCGCAATCAGAACGCCAATATTTGCAATAACATCGTTCGTAGAGAAGATCCAACTCGCCCTCATGTGAACAGCGCCTTCTCGATGACGAGACAGCAATGCGAGACAAGTAAGATTCGCTATCAGTGCAACTAGAGATATCGCCATCATAAGAGGAGCGACAGGTTCACTCCCATAGATGAATCGCCTAGCAACTTCAAATAAAGCCATAGCAGCGAGACCGAGTTGAAGATATCCGCTATAGCGAGCTGCACGTCTCTTATATGTAATCGCTCTACCAACTGCGTAAAGGCTAATCCCGTAGACCGCAGCATCCGCAAACATATCGAGAGAATCGGCTATCAACCCAGTTGAGTTAGCATACCATCCCACTAAAAGTTCAATTACGAACATCGTCGCATTAATTGCGAGTAAGGTTTTGAGCACTCGGCCTTCGCTCTTTTCGTCGGTCTGCGAATCCGCAGAGCTTTCATTTTTCTCTTGGTCTCTACTGCTAATCAAAGTCGCGCCAAAGTTTAAAGGTACTAAGGCAGATAAGATCGTTTCCGGTTTACCTGTATGGGTTACCATTAAGGTTCGATTTCCTAAATCAAACTTCATCGAAGTGATCTGCGGACTGGACTCAAGCTTCATTCGAATAAGCTGTTCTTCAGAAGCACAATCCATTTTGGGAATGGCAAAACTTGAAATTTTATTCATGACTTATCACCTTTCATAAATTGCTTTTCGAAAGCGAAATACAGGGCAGGTAGTACCAAAAGTGTGAGTAAGGTCGAAGAAATAATTCCTCCGACCACAACGGAGGCCAAAGGCCTTTGAACTTCTGCACCCACACCAGTCGAGATCATCATCGGTAAAAATCCAAAGATCGCAACGAGCGCAGTCATCAGGACTGGCCGCAATCTCATCGCCGTTGCAGACAAAACAAGCTCGAGTCCTCTCATTCCTTTAGCACTAAGTTCGTTTATATAATTCACCAGTACGACACCATTTAAAACGGCGATTCCTGAAAGTGCGATAAATCCGACACCTGCGGAGATACTGAATGGGAGCCCGTTAAATACCAAACCGAGTACGCCG
>CAZDFM010000447.1:0-3141 GCA_964504465.1 uncultured Pseudobdellovibrionaceae bacterium
GGTGTATCTTTAAAAAATAAAGCGTCACCCTTAAAGGTGTCTTGCAGAAAAACTTTGTACTCGGCAATGCCTTCAGGAGCCCCAGCAACTGTGGCATTAAAGCCTTCGGTTCCAATCAAAAACAAGCCATACAAACCAAGCGCTTCACCTTTTTCACAAAGCGATAAACGAAGAGTTTCTAAAGAGTCCTCGGCAAGCTTCTGAAAGCGGTAAAAGGTCGTCACCATAATTGGAAGGCTTTGAGTGCTCATAGAAAGATCCTGGGATTCAGCCGTTGAATTTTGCATGCGGCCGAATTTAAAAAATCTCATGTGAGTGGTCAACGCTGAAATGCTTAAGAGGGCTTTAAGTTTTAAGCTTAAGACGCCATCGTCAGCTTAGAGCCGTCTACGAGGTTCTTTAAGGCCTTAAAAGCCTCTTTATTGTAAGGAGTACCCAAAGTGTGCTCGATGAACATGATCGCTTCACGCGGGCTTTTAGGAACGGGAGTGTTGATGTTTTTAACGGTCAGGTAAACAAATTGATCGGCAAGGGCTACAACCTTTGCAAGCGGATGGATTTTTACGTCACGAATACGCTGAGGGTAGCCTTGTCCTAAAGAGTTCTCTTGGTGTTCGTAAACGATCGACACGATATCTTCAGGCACAATCCCCAAACTCTGAAGCATCTGCATGCCGCGGTAGGGGTGAGTTTCAAATAACTGAGTTTCTTCAAAAGTCATTTGTGAGATAGGCTTTTTTAAAAGCTCAGGAGGCAAAGACTTTAAGCCAATGTCATGAAGAAGGCCGCCCAAGGCGAGCTTTTCAAGAGTGACTTTTTTCTCCCAACCCATATGTACGCCGATCATCACACTTAATGCGCTAACCGCCATGCAGTGGTTTAAAAGCTCGTCACTTGATTTCACCAAACTTTGCATAAGGCCCGAGAGGTCTTTATGGTTTTCAGCCAAACTCATAGTCGCTTCGGTCACTTGTTTCGCATTGTTGTACATCTCAATGCTGATGCCCATGTGCTCAAGCTGATTAAACACAGAGCTCGCGGCAATTGAGATAATCGAACTTTTATTTTCAAGTTTGATATTGTCTTTGTTTACGACGATGCCTGCAAGAGTCACACTTTGGCGCGTAAGTTTAGAGTAGTCTTTTTTGCGAACCCAAAGGTATTCCAATTTTTTAGATTGGTAAGAAGAGAGCTGTTCAACCAAAGTTTTTTGACCCGCTTTGGCGATGACCACGAATTTGTCGTCAGAAATCTTCACGTGTAAATCGACAGGGATACTGATCCCATCGATAAACTCGCTGATCGACATAGGTATAAAGTCGTTGTTCGTCTCGCTCATACATATGATATCGGTCTAAAGTGAGAAGAGGTTGAGATGCTCTCTTCTACCGTTAGACTGAAGGCTAGGGATTCAGCTAGCCTCAAAAGCCATTTAATGCTATCTCAGTGCTCCTTCAACGGAGATGTACAGAAAATATGAACTCACCAGGTCAAAATAATGGACCAGTTTCTAATCTAGTCCCTCTAAAGGTCGAAAATCTCTCAAAAAGCTACGGTAGCCTCAAGGCGGTCGATGACGTCAGTTTTGAAGTTCAACCCGGCGAAGTCTTCGGACTTTTAGGCCCAAACGGAGCAGGTAAGACCTCGCTGATTTCGACTATCACAACATTAGAAAAACCCACCTCTGGCCGCATCTTAGTGCAAGGCCACGACGTAGTAAAAAACTCTCGAGCCGCAAAATTAAATCTCGGAGTCGTGCCGCAAGAGCTGATCAATCACGGCTACTTTAATGTCGAAGAAGTTTTAAATTTTCACTCAGGCTACTTTGGAATCAGCAACAACAAACCCCGCATCGAATTTCTTCTGAAGCGTTTGGGCTTGTTCGAGCACAAACATAAAAAAATCAAACAACTCTCTGGCGGAATGAAGCGCAGGCTTCTGATTGCAAAAGCCCTAGTACATCGGCCCAAGATTTTACTTCTTGATGAACCCACCGCAGGAGTCGACATCGAACTTCGAAATTCGCTCTGGGAGTTCGTAAAAGATCTTCGCTCCGAAGGAGTTTCAGTTTTACTCACCACTCACTACCTCGAAGAAGCCGAACAACTCTGCGACCGAGTGGCCATTATTCATAAAGGCAAACTTCGACGAATGGGCCCAACTAAACAGTTGGTTCGCGATTTAACCTCGCGTTTAGTAAAAGTTGAAACCAAAGGTGGGATCGAGATTTCAAATCCGTATTTGATTTCTTCAAACGGTAACGAGTTTGAATTCAGAATCCCGGCCACACTCTCGTCTTCGGAGCTGCTCGCTCAACTCAACCTCGATATGAAAATGGTCCGCGACATTCAAATTCGCGAAGGAAACCTAGAAGACGCCTTTAGATTTGTTTTAGGAGAGAATGCTGGTAGCGAAAACATGAACAGTATCAATACAACCGTAGAGAACGCATGAGACCCACTTCACCCGCCGTTGGCCCGACAAACGTAACTTGGGTTCCGTTTTTTACACTCCTTAAGCGCGAAATCGCCCGCTTCTTAAAAGTGCTCGCCCAAACAATTGTGACCCCCATGATCAACTCGGTTCTTTACCTGGTCATTTTTGGCGTCAGCCTTGGGGGCTCAATCGAACTTGCAGGCGGTGTGACTTATCTCGCGTTTTTAATTCCGGGGATTGTGATGATGGGTTGCCTTAACAATGCTTTTCAAAATTCATCGTCTTCAATTGTCAGCGCAAAATTTGGCGGAGATCTTGAAGACCTCAGAGTGTCGCCTTTAAGTAATCAACAAATTCTTTGGGCTATGAGTTTTGGTGGTTTAGTCAGGGGAGCGGTTGTGGGGCTTGTGACTTTAATCGTCGGCCAAATCTTTTACTTTAACTCAAGAGGCGAATTTTTAGGCATCTCGCACCCTTTTATTCTGATCTTTTTTCTAGCAGTCGGGGGCTTGGCTTTTGCCAAAATCGGAATCTCGGTGGCCTTCTGGGCTAAAACTTTTGATCAATTAAGCGCCATCGGGGCCTTTATCTTGCTCCCGCTCCTTTATTTGGGCGGCGTTTTCTTCTCGATTGAGGGTTTGCACCCCGGTTGGCGAACTCTTTCACATATAAATCCATTACTTAAAAAGATCAATTTCGTTCGTT
>CAZDFM010000448.1:0-3137 GCA_964504465.1 uncultured Pseudobdellovibrionaceae bacterium
AGGCGCATGCTGCACTTCTGAAACTTTTCAAAACAGTTCAATTTTTTTTCAGGACTATTGGCTTATCACTTTCTAGCAACTTTACGCCAAACTAAGCCGCGTTCGCATTTTTTGAGACGGGCACCTCGCTTGCAATTACCTGACATGTAACTTTCTTTTTGGGAATTAATCTTAGGGGGCGTTTGTGAAAAAGATTTATCAACTGTTATTTGTAGGGACTATGGGATTGTCGATGGCGGCTTGTTCTGGCCAGCTACAATCTAAAAGCGGAACTCAAAAAGGATTATCTAATGTTATAGATAGTACTGATGGTTCTCTTTCTGAGCCAACTGCTGAAAATATCGAGATCAACACTAAAGCCGCTGAAGAAGCTGCAGCTGATGCTGAACAAGCGCTTGCTGAAGCAGAAGCTGCTCTTGCTGAACTTACGGATTCAAATGGTGAGTTGAAAATCTTTAGCTCTGGCGTCGGCTCTGCATCTGCAGAAGTTGAAGCTCAGTTTGTTTCTGGCAAAATAGACGAAATTTTAAAGCTAGCTTTAGCAAAACTTCAAATCGTGCCTCAAACATTTGATACTGCTCGCGCAAAATTAGTGGATGTTATGTCAAAGCTAGATGCTAACAATCCTGCTCACAAATTGGCTTTAGATAAGCTTACGATGGTAATGGGCAAGTTAGATCAGGCTCAGGAAAAAGTACGAGTCATGACTCTTTTACTAGCTGATAAAATCGATATCCTCTTAGCAAAAGTAGATGAACTTTCGGCACGCCTTGCTAGCAACCCTTTTACTAGCTTGCTCTTGTTTGAAGTTAACAAAGTTAAAACTGTCATCGTGAACTTTCAGACAGCGGTTAGAGCACTGTAGGATTGAAGATTTTAAGAGTTTAAGAATGAGAGGCAGCCTGAGGGCTGCCTTCTTATTTTAGGTATAAGCGAGAACATGGGTTTGAGACTCTACGAGTGTACTGTTTTGAGGCGCACACGGTTTTTCGTAACCGAGCCCCGGGACTGGACTTGCAGAGAGTAAATAAAGAGAGGATCCTAGATATAGTACTTACAGGAGGTTAGCCTTCAATAAGGAATTTGCCGGGAGCGGCGCTCTAATACTCAATTCGGGATACGAACCAGTCAAAGTGGTGAGCTGGCAGAAAGCCATTATCTTATGGCTGCAAGATAAATGCGAAGTCCTGGAATTTCATTCGATCCATGTCAACAGCGCGACACGCCAGTTCCAGCTCCCCAGCGTTCTCAGATTGCGAAAATACATTTCTCCTTATTTCTCAGTGCGTATTCGACTTTCTCGACAAAATCTTTTTATTCGTGACGGGCAAATGTGTCAGTACTGCGGGCAAAAATTTGGTGAGAAAAAATTAACGATCGATCATATCCAGCCTCTCAGTCGGGGAGGAAAACATGAGTGGTCGAATGTGGTGGCCGCTTGTTCTCCTTGTAATAATAAAAAAGGCAGCCGCACTCCCAAAGAAGCTAAAATGCCGCTACTTACAGAGCCTGCGCGTCCGCGCTGGCTTCCAAGCAAAGATTTTCATAGTAATGATCGGTGGCCTTCGGAGTGGGTGCCGTATCTACACCGCTTAGTTTCGACGGGTTAAAGGTTGCCCTGTTACTTGAATCGAAGTAGCATTGGCCCATGAAAAAAAATAAATATATGACCGATAAGCAAGCCTCAAACTTGCAAAAAGCGATTGGCGTGATCGTGATCATCGCCTCTGTTTCTTTAGGCCTTTATCTTATGGATCGCTTTCCTGGCGTTCAAATGGCGTGGAGAAAAGGTGAAGGTCCGCCTCCCACTTCACTTGTAAATAATGAAGAGCTTAATCTGGTTTTTGTAAAAGACTGGAGTTTTCCAACCGGAACTCAGTTTGAAAATTTTGAAGTCGGCGGTTTATCAGCGCTGACCTATGACATTGAGACGAAAAAAATTATCTCACAAAGTGATGATCGTGGCGGGAAGGGTGACCCCCGGTTTTTTCGGTGGAATCTCACTTTTGAAGGACAAGTCGAACTCAAGCTCGACAGTATCCAAGTCTTAAAAAATGAGAAGAAGGCGGTTTATCCGGAACGTACAATTGACCCAGAAGGTATAACTTGGCTTGAAAAAGATCGGATTTTAGTAAGTTCTGAAGGTGAGCAAGAGGCGCTGGCACATCATCCGCCGCGTTTAATTTTAAATAATGCGCGAGGAGAGTATTTAAAAGATATTCCGATCCCAAAAGTTTTTTGGGATGAAGCAAGGCAGGGAAGTTACGGAGTTCGCAACAACATGGGCTTTGAGGCCCTGACCTCCGACTTAAGTAAACGTTGGGTTTATGTTTCGACAGAAGCGGCACTTGCGCAAGATGGTCCTGTTGCGGGATTTGATCAGGGCTCAGTGATCCGAATTGTCGAATTTGACCGCGAAGGCGATGAGTTTTCGGAAGTGGCGCAACTTGTTTATAAAGTCGAACCAATCCCTGATACAGCTGGGAAAGACGTAAAATTAAGTGTCGGAATGAACGGAGTCTCAGATTTCCTAGCGCTAAGTCAGCGAACATTTCTTGTGATGGAACGAGCTTATCTGGCAAACCGAGGAAAAAATATTAATCGACTCTTCTTGGCTAACTGTCTGAATGCCAGTGACGTTAAAGACGTCGACTCATTGGTGGGACATACCTATGAGCCTTGTAAAAAGAAATTACTGTTTGAGTTTGATTCGATACTCAACCGTCTCGGAGGGGGTAGCACTCGAATCGACAATTTAGAAGGTATGGTGCTTTGGGAAGAGCCTACGACTAAAAAGCATTACGTGCTCTTCGTTGCGGACAATAATTTTAGTGATAAACAAAGTAGCCAGTTTATTTTATTCGAACTTCAAGGTTGGAACTTCGACACTCTCTAAAGATCATCATAGCGGCTAGGGCTTAGTCCCCAGCCTTTGATAATGCCTCGCGCTTCGTCGTCTGAGGTGACTTTTTTAAACTTGGCGCCTGACCGACCCTGTACACGCGCTTGGCACTCGGGCCATTTGCTGTGCTTGAGTAAAACTCCATCTACATAGCTTAGGTAAAACGTGTTCGCAGGTTTTGCTTCTTTGGCGTAATTCTTCATTTTTATCTAAATGAAAAAGAGTTTTTAAAATG
>CAZDFM010000449.1:0-3130 GCA_964504465.1 uncultured Pseudobdellovibrionaceae bacterium
AACTGGTTCCACTCTGCAAGGGAGTGGCACGAGTGGGCAAAACTATTCCTTGGGTGTCCGCCAACAGACGGAGTTTGGATTAGAGGGTAGACTTCTTTATAATTTCAATAAATTTTCTATCGAAGGTGTAAATCCCGCTTTTTTAGAAGAGCCGGAGTATTATACGAGTGGTCCCGTGCTTGAGGTCACCCAGCCTTTATTGAGGAATGGTTTTGGGAGCGAAACGCGAGCTTCAAAGCAGCTGATTGATGCCCGAGTCAACGCTCAAAAATTTGATCAAATCTATATTCAAAAACAGATTTTAGCGGATGCAGAAGCCGCTTACTGGAGGCTCGCGCTTGCGCGCGAAGCTGTCGAACGCACTCGGGAAACTTTAGATCGGGCGCAACGCTTGAGATCTTGGAGCAGTCGAAGACAAAACCTTAATTTAGGAAACCGCTCTGATTTACTGCAATCCGATGCTGCCTACCTTTCTCGTAACTTAGAATTAAAATTTGCGCTCGATGAAGAAAAAGCCGCAGCACGAGAGTTCAATACAATGCGAGGAGTAAATAGCGAGATAGTTTCGGAAAGTCTTCACACGTTTGACGGGAATTTTCTGGTTAGCCTTAGCGTCCCCGAAAGAGCCAGAGCAAGAGAAGATGTGTTGGCCGCTGAGCAGGAAAAGCGTGCCTCCGAAGCAGCAAGCAGGCTCGGGGCTGAACAAAATAAACCCATATTAAATTTGGTGGGCACGGTTGGTTTGAATGGCCGAGACGGATCGGGGCGAGAGTCTATTGCTGAATCTACAAAGACTGATCATCCAAATTACACGATCGGGCTACGACTTGATATGCCATTTGACATAGGCGCACTCAGCGACATTCGCAGTGGCTACAAAAAAGAAGCACTCGCAGCAGATCATCGCTATCGCCGGAAGGTTTTTGAAGAAGAGCGAGAATGGCAAGACCAGGTGGCTTTATTTACTGAAGCCAGAGAACGGCTGAAGCTGACCACTGATATTGAAAAAGCTCAGCGCGATAAAATGACTTATGAACGAAATCGCCAAGGGCGCGGACTCTCCACGATGTTTCAGGTTTTACAATTTGAACAAGACTTTGCAAATGCACAATTAGCACGGATTCGTGCGCAGGCCGAAATCATTAATATTTATTCAGACTTAAAAACTTTTGGGAGCGGCCGATGAGCTTAGCGGATGTATCAATTAAACGGCCGGTTTTTATAACCGCGATCGTCGTCGTACTTATTACTCTCGGTTTGTTGGGAATGTCCCGAATGCCTGTGGATTTGTTTCCGGATGTCACTTTGCCTATTGTAAGTGTGACTACGATGTATCCTGGTGCGGGTCCGGAAGAGGTCGAGACGCTTGTAAGCCGTGTGCTCGAAGATCAAATGAGCACGGTTACGGGAATAAAAACCTTAAGCTCTACGAATAACGAAGGAGTCAGTTCGGTCATCGCCGAATTTACTCTTGAAACAGACATTAAATATGCGGAACAACAAATCCGCGACAAAGTGAGTGCGGCTCGCAGAAATTTGCCTGATGATATTGAAGAGCCCGTGATTCGCAGGCTTGATCCAGCCGATCAGCCTATTTTAATTTTAGCTTTAGCTGCGGATTTATCTGAGGCTGAACTTTTTGACTTAGCCGATCTGCAGGTGCGCCCTCGTGTTGAACAATCAAATGGAGTAGGGTTAGTCGAGGTCGTAGGTGGCCGTCAACGTGAAATCCATATTGAAATGGATCGCGATAAATTGCGGCGCTATGAGCTTTCAGCAACTACAGTCGCAAACCGTATTGGCGCTGCCGGGCAAAATATTCCAGCCGGTAAAGTTGACGAAGCAAAACAAGAAACTGTCTTTCGAACAGTGGGACAATTTTCTTCCATTAAAGACATCGGCGATGTCGTCGTAAGTTTTCTAGGTAACGATGTTCCGGTCACTGTAGGGCAAGTAGCAAAGGTCGTCGACACCATCGAAGATCCAAGATCACGTGCTTTCGTTAACGGCAAGAAGTCTATATTTTTAATGGTCTATCGTCAGTCGGGTGCCAACACTATTTCGGTTGTCGACGGTGTAAAAAAACGCCTAGAGGGGATCAATCAAACACTTAAGACTCTTTCTGGGGGGGCAACTGTCGCCGTCGTACGAGATGGGGCGAAGCCCATTCGAGCTAACGTCTTTGACGTTCAAGAATCAATTTTTATCGGAATGATCCTTACGATCCTCGTGGTCTACTTCTTTCTAGGAAGCGGACGTTCAACATTTATTACGGGCTTAGCTCTTCCAAACTCGCTGATCGGCGCTTTCTTTTTAATGTATTTGTTTGGCTTTTCTATTAACGTGATGAGCCTTTTAGCATTAAGCCTCGCAGTGGGGCTCCTCATCGATGATGCGATTGTGGTGCGTGAAAATATTTTTAGGCACGCAGAAATGGGAAAGTCTGCCATCCGTGCTGCCTCGGATGGAACTAAAGAGGTTTTGCTTGCGGTGGTTGCAACAACCCTTGCGGTAATTGCCGTGTTTGCTCCCATTGCATTTTTATCTGGGGTAGTCGGACAGTTTTTTAAAGAGTTTGGTTTAACCGTATGTTTTGCAATGGTGATCAGTTTATTTGATGCTGTGACAATGGCTCCCATGCTTTCTGCTTACTACGCAGGGGCCGGAGGGCACGGTAAAGAACCAGCTAAGCCTGGCCTGTGGTCACGTATCGTGGGTCCAGCGCTTAAAACATTTGACCGCTTCCAGAGTTGGCTTGAAGACGTGTACGAGAAAGTTTTGAATTGGTCTTTAAAAGCTCCTTTGCTAGTGATTGGCGGGGCCGTTGCAATTTTTATTTTTAGTCTTTGGACGGTTAAGTTTATTCCTAAAACTTTTATTCCTCCTCAAGATACCGGAGAATTCTCAGTGGCTATCGATATGCCGCCGGGAACAAACTTAGATGAGATGACGAATACCGCGACCTTGATCGATCAGATGCTTCGTAAAAATAAAGAGATCGAAACAAGCGTCATGTTTATTGGCGGAAAAACGGGTCAGGCCAATGATGGAACTTTCTTTATCACCATGGTGCCGAGCAAAGAGCGAACCATGAACACCACGCAGTTTAAAGACGTCTTTCGTGAGCAGT
>CAZDFM010000450.1:0-3123 GCA_964504465.1 uncultured Pseudobdellovibrionaceae bacterium
GGCATCAGGCCGGTAAAAACCTGCGTTCTCTCCATCAACGATGGGGTAGCTCAATGCCTTTAATACGGGGCCAAACATTTGTTCTGAAGCGCTGCCGCTCGTGCCAACCATAACGTTATGCTGAAGAGCAATTAAGCCTCCAGCAGTCGTCCGATCAACAAAGTGAGGCATTCCGACGAGTCGGCCAGAACGTTCCATTTTTGACATATCTGTCGTGATAACACCGATGTGATAATCAAGAATCTGATCTTTAGCTAACTCATCAATGAACAGGCTCATGTTACGAGACAAGTTCTCTTGGTGAGTCATCATACTTCCAGAGTCATCGACTACGAACAGAATATCCACCGCAGCAGTGAAGGTAAGGCCTTCGATGTCCGCGATCTTTTGTTGAGCTTCAGTTTTAGGAGGCGCTATTTTATCAAGGTAGTTCCCTTTTTCGGAACAACCATAGGTGGCTAGCGAAATCATAATTAGAGCAATGAGTAACTTCATTCTAAAAAACCCCTCGGTTACCAGTTACTACTGGGCAAGCGCTAAACAGTTCTTTTTAATATCAACTTTATAGCTATCGATCTCGTCGAACCAAAGTTCCCCTTCATACGGAAACTTAAGGCTGTATTTGTTCTGGCTGCCAGTTGTACCTGCAATCACAACGTTTTTAGATGGATCTGTAACTTTTTGTGCGACGTTGATTTGCTGAATCACTTCAGCTTCAACGATGTGCATTTTTCTAACAGTAACTTGAATCTCGTCTAACTCAGTTTGGGCGAGCAATTTCACACGCTCATTGATAGCTGCACGACTTGCAAGTTGTCGGCTCATTGTCTTTTCTTTTAGATCAACAAGTAGAGCCGGTGCTTCTGCATTCTTAGCTGTCGCCTTTTTATAAAGCTTATTTACAATCCCAGCTTCTTTATCAAGTTGAGCAAGCTGTTCGATCAAATTGTAAGTCACTTCATCGCGAGATAAATAACGAGGAAGAGCCAAAGCTTTATCTTTTAAGTCGAGCGGATTGACTCGTCCCTTTTTAGCCAACTTAACAAAAGCTTCCGCGGCAGGACCGTCGGGCTTTGCAACTAAAGCCTGAAGGGCAGCTACGCGTGGTTGAAACACAGACTTAAACTGACGAACACTCTTAATCGTTTCTGGATAATCACAAACTTTAAGTTGCGCATATGAGCGTAGAAATAAACCCTCTGGCCCAACATAAGTTGCTAGTACCGGAACGGATAAAGACTGAGTGACCGCTAAAGTGTTTTGCGGCTCACCTTTGCGAAGATAAGACCAAGCAATCTCTTCTTGAGCTTCAAACCAGTAATCACTCTTTTTCGGCACTTTCTTATAATAAGAAATCGCAGGGCTTAAGTAACCCTTCTCATAAAGCAAACGAGCAGCCGTGATATAAATCAAATCATCACTGATGACGTTTTGCTTAGCCTGAAGCATATGAGCTAAAACTTTACCCGCTTTGGTGCTGTCGTCTCGAATCGCAAGGCCTAAAGCCATTTGCCACTCAAGCCAATAACGCTCGGGAGTGTTAAGTTTCGTGTTGCTGATCAAAGATAAGATCTGCTCGGTATTTGTTGGATCGTAAACTTGCCAGCTTACGACTTTGGCTTCTACTTCAGGACCAAAAAACTCAGTCCATACAGGCTTCCAATCAAGTCTAAGTTTTGCCCAGATCTTGCTTTCGGCCGTTAAGGTTAAGTTCCAAACTTTTTTGATTTCAGGAAGAATCTTTTGAGGCTCGTTGATCGCAAAAAGATCACGAATCCCATTAAGTTGGATCCCGTTTTGATAAATGAGTAATGCTTTAAGCGCTTGGCCTGATGGACTCTGGCCAAAAGTAGATCCACCTAAGGCAGTATCCCACATCGCAAGAGCTTCAGCGTATTTACTTGCCGTAATAGCACCTAAAAGTGCCTCTTGTTCAGCGGTTGGAGTTTTAAGTTGGGCGCGAATGGCATCAGTAAGGTCATCACGTTCTTTTACGATGCTATCTCCCGCTTCACTATTGAGAATCGAAAGAAGGTCGTCTTCAGCAGCAACTGCTACCGTCGAAAAAATCAGTAAGATTCCTAGCAGGAGCTTTTTCATCATAGCATATATCCCAAATTGAAGCTGAGAGCGGTCACGTTTAGATCTTGTTTACCGGTGAAGGTATCAGCTTGGTAAGTCTGGTAACGAGCTTCTAACCGGCCAGTGAAATGACGAGAGAACCAAAGTCCCATTCCGCCACCTGCAGTCCAAGTTTGAGTCTCACCTGACTTAAGCTCGATGTTTCCGTAACCACCGAGCAAATAAACGTCAAAGTGCAGAATCCCAAGCTCGTGAAGGTTCATCTTTCCGTAAATTGGGTACCAGTTAACTAAAGCGAGGTAGCTTTGTAGAGGCCAATCCAATTCAGGAACAAACGATTTCTCTGAATCTTCACCGAAAGTCAGTTCGTCATATTTATCAACAATGGCTTGGCCTTCTGGGCTCAATTCATTGAAGTAGTAAGCGTACTTCGCACCTACCGACCAACGAGGAGTAATATGGTAATTATAATTTGCTCCAACGTTACGAGTGCTGAGGTACGAAAAACCACCCACGATTTGTGAGAATTCAGCGTTCAATTCGTGGCGGTTCTTTCGACTTACGATACGATCTTGAACAATTTGTACTTTGGTTTCGGGTTTAACGGCCTGAGCTTTTTCTAAAAGCACATCGTTACCACCTAAAGAGTCAAAATCTTCCATGAGGTCAGCGTGGCTGATTACAGGTGAAAGAGCGGCCATTAAAAGTGCATAAGATAAGATCAATTTTGTTTTCATCGTTTACTCCACAATCGCGGGTGGGTTCGCGGGCTCAACCACCTGGAATCTGTTACTAATTTCAGTCGCTACTGGATCAAGTCCGAAAAGACTTTCATTTACTACTGTGAATTTCACTTCAGAGTTGTGCATAGTTGCGTCTGGGATCCATTCGAACTTGCACTCTTTAGTCGCGATAAGACCAGCAGCCGTTGTCGAAGTATCGTTGCAAGTGATTTTCTTTTTACCATTCAACCGTGAAAGCTCGCCGTTGATGACGACGTTTAAGTTGAGTTATCCATCAACACGAGCCGAGAAAAGGATA
>CAZDFM010000451.1:0-3121 GCA_964504465.1 uncultured Pseudobdellovibrionaceae bacterium
GCACAGATGCAGAAGACGCCTTATATGCTGATTATCGGCGACAACGAAGTGAACGACTCAAAGGTTTCTGTCCGTTTGCGCACAGGTGAAAATATCTCTGGATTAGAGCCAGAATTTTTTATAAGCACTATTTTGAAAGAAATTGAAACTCGCCATTTTGGCGATTCGACATTGAAAGAAAAAGCAAATTAGCCAAAATTAAGAGGCTAACAAAAGCACCATTAGAGCTTAGAAACTCTAAGCTAAACCAGGAGGAATTTTATTCGGGGCTTAAAAGGTAGAACGGGTACAGGAGCTGGCAGCACACGCCGACCTCAACGCGAAGACGGACACAGAATGAACGAAGAGATCACAGGAAGTGAAGTTCGTTTGATTGACGAGAACGGCACTATGGTAGGCGTAATGTCTCCACGTGAAGCCCTCGCCATGGCTGAGACTCGCGGCTACGATCTTATTGAAATTGCTCCTAATGCAAAACCTCCAACTTGCAAAATCATGGATTACGGCAAGTGGAAATACGAAAATAAACAGAAAGAAAAGGCCGCTAAGAAAAAACAAACGGTCATCACAATCAAAGAAGTTCAAATCCGACCGCGAACAGATCAACATGACGTCGACGTAAAAATGCGCCACGCACGTAGATTTTTGCTCGATGGCGACAAAGTAAAACTGAATTTAAGATTCTCAGGTCGAGAGATGGCCCACCAAGAAATTGGTCTCAAGCTTCTCAATGGCTGCGCAAAAAGCTTAGATGATATTGCCAACACCGAAACCCGTCCAAAACTTGAAGGCCGACAAATGTTCGTACTTCTGGCTCCAGACCCCGTTAAGGTAAAAGAGTATCTAAAAGTTCATAAAAAGCCTGACGTAAAACAAGCCGAACTCGACGCTCACGCCGAAGAAGACGCAAAACACGCCGAAAAAGAAGACGAAGGCGCAGAAGCCTAGTTTCTATTTTTAAAAAGTTAGTTTCAAAAAGGGGAGTTTCAAGCTCCCTTTTTTATTTTCCTAGACCTCTCTGTTTGAAAAGATCAGCAGACACTCAAATTGATAATCGAGCAAAACTCGATTGCCTAAATTTTCACCCCTAGCGCGGGGGTCGCATTGCAACATAATTTTTGGTGATGGGTCTGCAGCCAAAGTGACTTCATAAATAAGATGTCGTTATGCGCGAAGCGACTCCCCCGGCGGAGTTGCATGTTTAGTTTCGCAAACAGTTGCGCACTGTTGTTCCCGAAATTGCCAATCACAAGTTACTCTCAAAATCCAAGGACTTCGCCGTTTTTTACTCAAGTTTTAGATAGGCGAGCCGCTCAACAGAAAGTCACGAGGCAAGAAATATGGCAAAAGCGAGCTTAAAAGAAATCAGTAAAAAACTGAAAGACATTGATCTCTGTATGATGACAACTGTCGGGCCTCACGGTGTTGTTGAAAGTCGGCCGATGAGTAATAACGGACAGGTCGAATACGACGGCAACTCATACTTTTACACCTGGGAAGATTCTCAGTTGGTGAAAGACTTAAAGAAAAACAAAAACGTAAATCTAGGCTTTAACGGCAAAAAACGTTTGTTTGTTTCAGTCACCGGCAAAGCTCGACTCACCAAAAATAAAAAAGAACTCGAAGAGCATTTGACGGACGGTTTAGATCGCTGGTTTAAAAAAGGCCCAGAAACTCCTGGAGTCGTCATGGTTCATGTAAAAGCCAAACGAGTAAAGTACTGGCAAGACGAAGAAGAAGGCGAATTTATTCAGTCTTAGTTTGAATCAAATAAGAAAGCCAGCGCTGAATGAGTGAAGGCTTTTTGATGGTTCGAACAAGTCTAAACCCAATGTCAGGGCGCGTGTCGTTAGCATAGACGGATCCGTAAAAGGGGCCCGCTTTTTCATTACTCAACCTAAAAGCGGGCCGCACCTGTTGATGTGAACCGCCGGTAATGGTTCGGTAAGTGCTGCGGTCATAGGGGCCGAGGATATTTGTGCCCGAAACTTTATGGGGATTGTGATCATAGGCCCATTCGAAAATGTTTTTAAACAGGCCACGAAAAGTGTTTCCTAGAAACTCTAAGGATACGACTTCGTCGATTGGAAGACTCTCAGTAAAAGGTTCAGGTGTTTTATCAACCCTGAAATCGGCGCGATACTTATTCTCTAAAATCAGAGCCGAGCGGATAAAAGCTTGTTCTGCCACAGTTGGTAAACGGTATCCTTCGGTGTCATAAATATTTCCGCTCAAAGAGTTAACTTTTACTTTTTGCTGGAAGGACTGTCTCGCCATTTTATCAAAATAAACCTGTAAGCTCAGTTTCCCGTTTTCTGCAGTCGTGCCTTCTTGTAATTCTAAGCCTGAAAGATCATAAGCCGGTTTAAGACCTTTTAAAATAGAGAGGCGGTTGGCAAACTCCATGGCAGCAAGCCAGCTGACATTTTCGACCGGATGGTTAGGTTGCATTTTAATTTTTTTGCCATTGATCTCTACAAGCAAACTTTCCGCACCGTTGAGGTTTGTCGCAGGGTTGCTTTTCATTATCTGCGCCCACTGGTGTTGGGTGACCGGCGCTTCCATCATTTCAAAATCTCGAGTGAGAACGCTCTCTTTTTGGTCTGAAAAATACGAAAAAGAGTCGCGCATTATTTTTGTGCTTCCGGCTTTAATTTTATGAAAAACAATAGGGATGGGGAGCACTTCAGACCGTTGAACCACAACCTCGCGATGTTCGCTTTCATCCTCGGTCTGAGCAATCTCTGCGGCTAACCATTCGGTAATTTGAGTTCGGTCCCAAGTTTGATCGAGGCTCAGCTGCAAGTTGTCTAGATGCACTTGCGCCGGTGTATCACTTCTCAAAGCAAACGGATTCACGATTCTGC
This sequence comes from uncultured Pseudobdellovibrionaceae bacterium, assembly GCA_964504465.1. Taxonomy (GTDB): domain Bacteria; phylum Bdellovibrionota; class Bdellovibrionia; order Bdellovibrionales; family UBA1609; genus CAZDFM01. The sequence goes on from CAZDFM010000451.1 coordinate 2,868, forward strand.
CATCAAGAATACTTTGCTGAAGAATTTTGAGCTCACGAACAGACAACAACTGTTCAGCTTTGAGTTCCGAAAGGTAAGCAATTAATTGTTCGGTATTTTCATTCGAGAGACGAGCTTCGCCCTGGCTCTTAAGGCTCACAAGCCCCTCACATTTTTCTTGAGCGCCCACCGTGATTTGACAAGCGAGCAGCACAAACAGCAGCGTCCCACTCAAGCTTTGTTTAAATAACCGACAAACTGACATCAAGGGGCTT
>CAZDFM010000452.1:0-3116 GCA_964504465.1 uncultured Pseudobdellovibrionaceae bacterium
AGAAGAAGAAGAAGAAGAAGAAGAAGAAGAAGAAGAAGAAGAAGAAGAAGAAGACGAAGAAGAAGAAGAAGAAGAAGAAGAAGAAGAAGAAGAAGAAGAAGAAGAAGAAGACACGAGAGCCGCCTATGCAGATGGAAATGAGAAGACAGAATGCGGAGAAAACAAAAGCATTACGAGAGGTAGAAAACAAAAAGGGAGAAGTGAAACTTCTCCCTTTAAAAAATCGGCTATTAAAAAATTAACTTATAGAAAATCTCGGAAGCTTTTGGCTTCTACCGTGCCTAGGCCTTTTAGCTGTTGCATGGCTTGGGCTTTTGGAGACAGGACTAAGACTTTGAGGTGTTCGGGCTTTAAGTGGGCGGCGATCGCTTTGTTCACGTCTTTGGCGGTGATGGCTTCGACGTTGCTGACGTAGTCTTCTAGGTAGTCTTCAGAAATTCCGTAATAGCGAAGGACCAAGAGGTTCATAGCTAGAGCTTCAGGTGTTTCTAAAGAACGTGGGAAAATCCCTTTGAGGTAATTCTTTGCGTCGCTTACTTCTTGATCAGTTACACCCTTAGCTTGGAACTCTTTCAAAACTTGAAGCGTCGTCTCGACCGTTTCTTTAACTTTGTCGTGACGGGTAAAAGTTGAAACTACAAAGGGGCCTGCATCACGGTAGGCTTCGAAGCTCGAAGAGATCGAGTACGTCAATCCACGCTTTTCGCGGATCTCTTGCATTAAGCGGCTCGCAAAAGCTCCACCTAAGATTGTGTTCGCTACTCTGAGTGTTAAGAAATCGGGGCTTGTTCGCTTGATCCCAGGATGACCCAAACGAATTTGAGTTTGCTGAAGATCGGCTTTATCAACCAATTGAATTTGAACTCCAGAAATTGCAGGGGTTTCGCCAAAGTTAAATGGCTGCACGTCCCGAGGTGACCAATCTTTAAAGGCTTCTTCAAGTTTAGCCTGCATTTGTTTGGGGTCAAACTGTCCAACAACCGCGAGCATGGAGTTGTTAGGTCTAAAATTTTGCAGATAGTATTTTGTAATCTGTTTCTTATTCATTTTTCTAACGTCAGTTAAGTTACCTAAAGTGCGCTGACCATAGGGGTGAGCTCCAAATAGATATTGGTCAAAGGCCACTTCAGCTAAATCGCCTGGCTCGTCCACTGTTTGTTTGAGTTCAGAAACGCGCTGACTTTTGATTCGGTTTACTTCGGCTTGCGCAAAGCTTGGCTGAGTGATGATTTCGCTAAAATCTTTTAATAACGAATCTTGGTGATAACTTAAGCCAGAGCCCGTAATTAAAGTGTAATCCAGCGACGTTGCGACGTTAAACTGAGCGCCAATCTGACCTAAAGAATCTGCGATCTGAACTGAATTTCTTTTGTTCGTTCCTTGGTCTAATAGATCTCCAACCAATGACGATAATCCTTTTTGCCCTACCGGATCACCAGCGGAGCCCGCTTTAACCATCATCAGGTAAGACACATAAGGTAGGCCTTGATCTTGAATCAACAAAACGCTTAAGCCATTTTTGAGCTTCACTTCTTTGTATGAGGGAATTTCGACTGATGAATTTTTGCCGATACTCGAACATGAGATCAAAGAAAAAACAGTGAGGGCCACAACAAGTTTTGAAAAGATTTGTGATTTCATATTAAGCTCCGGTCTTGGCTTCAGGTTGTGCTTGAGGAGCAGGAGCTGCTGCTTTCACAGCGGGCTGCACTCGGATCACACTTCGTTGAACTGGTTTAAAATATTCCTCTGCCACTTTCTGAATTTGTTCAGGCGTAACTTCGAGATATTTTTTTACATCTTCAAATAACATGGTGTAGTCGCCAAATAGGATTTCGTTCAATGCTAGGGCCGATGCTTTGCCAGCAGTTGTTTTTAAACCCGAAATATAGCCAAAAATAATTTGGTTTTTAGCTTTCTGAAGTTCTTCGGCCGACACCAGAGTCTTTCGAACTTTATAAAGTTCTTCATAAACTGAGTTAATGGCGCGATCCATATTGGCATTGTTTTTAAGAGTGGCGGTTACTTCAAAAACACCTTTGTCAGCTGGCGTATAAGCCCAAGCTGAAACATCTGTTGCAACTTGTTCTCTGTAAACAAGACGGCGATAGAGTCTTGAAGAGGGACCGTGAGACAAAATGTTTGAAAGCAAGTCCATGGCATAAGCTGCAGGATCACCTGCTTTTGCTGCTTGATATGCAACCCCAAACACGGGTGACTGCAAATCTTTAGTTAAACGGACTGAGCGCTCACCAGTTTGAATGGGCTCCGCTGGGAATTTCTTTTCAGGCAAAGGCTGACTCGGAATTTTAGCGAAGTACTTTTTTATCATGGCTTTAGTTGCGGCCACATCCACATCACCAGCCACAACGATCACGGCATTATTTGGAGCATAAAAAACGCGATAGAACTCTTTTAAGTCATCCATGGTGGCAGCGTTTAAATCTTTCATGTAACCCACGACGGGCCAACGATAAGGATGCACTTTAAAAACCGTTGAGTAAGTGGCTTCGTCCAATATCCCAAAAACACTATTTTCAACGCGGTAACGACGCTCTTCTTTTACAACTTCACGTTCGCTTTTTATTTCTTGCTCGTTAAAAATTAGGTTTCGCATGCGATCCGATTCGATGTCGACTACGAGTTCTAATTTATCGCTCGGAAGATTCATGTAGTAGCCCGTGTAATCACGCGAAGTGAAGGCATTGTTTTGGGCGCCATTGGCTTGAACAAGGCGATCAAAGTCTTGGCCTTTAAACTTTTCAGTTCCTTTGAACATCAAGTGTTCAAAAAAGTGAGCCAGACCTGTGCGACCTGGCTTTTCGTCGCGGGACCCGACTCGGTACCACTGGTGATACGACACGATCGGAAGTGAATGATCCTCGTGAATAAGAACTGTGAGGCCGTTATCGAGTTTAAATTTTTCAACTGGAAAACGAATGGCGGCCGCCACATCTGCTTCTGTTGCGGCTATCGCGGGTTCAGCAGATGCTTGTGACGTCAGAACTATGAATGACGCCAAAAGTTTAATTAATAACATGGAGATCCCCTCTTTGATGATTGAGCTTTATTGAGCTTTTAGTAGAGTAGGATTTATTGTGGGCCCAGGGGAATTT
>CAZDFM010000453.1:0-3114 GCA_964504465.1 uncultured Pseudobdellovibrionaceae bacterium
ATGTGTAATCGCTCTCGCCCTTTCTCTTGGCGCATGTTCCAAGGATGATCCCAAAAGAGATACAGTAAATGGTAAAGACAAACCTGCAAAGCCAAGTTCAGTATCAAATGTTGAGCCCGGAGTTGTAGTAACGGGTGGTCAACCTCTTCCCGGTCGCGCTGGTGAAAGCTCTGGTTATAAGCCTTATGAAATCGTAGTGACTCTTCCATCTTTAAAAGATGCTACAGTTGAAGAAGTTTTCACTCTTTCAGTTGAAAAAGAATCTATCTTTATTTCTGAAGCTCAACCTGAAGGTGGTTCAGAAATTTTAAACTTAAAGCAAGACGATAAAGAGCAAGAATTACTTCGCGCTCAAATTCTAGATAAAGATGTTGTGTCTTTAGTCGTAACTCGTTTTAACGATGAGAAATTAGTTGAAGGTAAGTCTTATATCTTTGTTCTCAACGAAAACAAAGAAATGGAATTGGTTCAAGTTGTAGAGCTTAACGAAGGTAACTCAGATGAAACTGTTGTGGCTCTTATTCGTGAATTCGCAGAAGGTTTAAAAGTTTCTTCAGCAGAAGCGATCCTAGAAATGTCTAAAGACGAAAAGAACTTTCACCTTATCCAAGTTGAAGATTCAAAAGGCAACAAAGGGACTTATAGCCGCGCTGATGTTCGGTTTAACAAAGGTAAATAGTCGGCCGCTTTAGCCAACGAAAATACCGATAGTTTCCCCCAAAAGGCCAGCTCTCTAGCTGGCCTTTTGTCGTTATGCCTCCTTCAATTCCAGCAATATTTTGTCGATACCTAAGAACTAAAGGATAATAAAGAGGTCTTCGACTTAAAGGAATTGCCATGTCATCTGTTCCAAGTATTGCACCCGCGTCAGCCCTTCGAGAAAAGATGCACTTCGTGCTTTCGACTGCCGAAAAAATTATTCTAGGTAAACGCAATCAAGTGCAACTCTCACTCTGCGCACTGCTCGCAGACGGACATATTCTGATCGAAGACGTACCAGGCGTTGGTAAAACCACGCTGGTTAAATTTATTGTAAAGGCCACAGGCCTTCAGAGTAACCGGATTCAATTTACAAATGACTTACTGCCAGCTGATATTATCGGAACTTCGATTTTTGATAGTGCGACTGCGAACTTTCGCTTTCACAAAGGTCCACTGTTTGCCGAAGTCGTCATTGCGGACGAACTCAACCGTGCGACGCCAAAAACCCAAAGCGCCTGTTTGCAAGCGATGGAAGAGCGGATGGTGAGTGTCGACGGGTTTAATCACCCTCTCCCGAAACCGTTTTTTATGATCGCCACCCAAAACCCAAAAGAGCAGGCGGGAACTTACGATTTGCCTGAATCTCAACTTGATCGTTTTATTATGCGAATCGAAATGGGTTATCCGGACCGAGACTCAGAGCGCCAACTTTTAAAAGGTTTGGGTCGTGCATTTTTAATTGATCAACTTGAGCCGCTCTTAACTGCTTCAGAAATTTTGGCCGCGCAGGCTTTGGTGACAAAGATTTTTGTCTCCGAGCCCGTGTTAGATTATGTGCAAGATATTTTAGATTACAGTCGAAGTCAGAGTTCAGATCACTGGGGGCTCTCGCCGCGTGCGGGGCTTGCACTTATCCGTGCAGCTCAAGCTTGGGCCTTTTTAGAGGGCCGAGATATGGTGATGCCAGATGATGTGCAGGCCGTAGGCGTTGCCGTAATGGGACATCGACTCAACCGCTCAGACGAACTCGACAGTCACCGCGGTATTCGCTTAGCTGAAGAGATTCTTAAATCAGTAAATATTGAGTAAGCAGAAGTTGCTGCACCCTAAGAGGATGCTTCGTTGAAAAAACGCCCCTTTATGATCGCCAAGTACGACAAGATTTATATTCTCCCAACGGGGCACGGTCTGCTTTTTATTAGCGGCATTGTTGTTATGGTTTTAACGGGTGCCACATACGGCAACAATCTTATCTATATGCTCGCCTTTATTTTATTTTCAACCTGCTTAGTTGGGATGGTGCAAACCCATAATAACTTACGCAAAGTCAGTCTGCAGCTAATTCACATAGAAGACGGTTTTGCAGAGGAATGGACTTCAGTAGATGTAAAGCTGAGCCATAAACTCAATGTGGGTCGGCAAAACTTAACGGTGCGTTTGGCAAAAAATAAAACTTTTTTATCACAAGAAGGCACCCTTGATTATCTTCCTCCCATGGGAAATGCGCGGGTTCAATTGCAGGTAAAAGTAGCTAAGCGCGGAGTCTTTCAGTTTCCTCGCTGGGTTGTTGAGACAAGGTTTCCTATGGGAATCTTTCGCGCCTGGAAGTACTTACCTTCAGAAGAGCAGATTTATATTTATCCGTCTCTTAAAGGCAAAAAATATCTTCCTCGACTGAGTGAGGTCTCAGAAGGGCAGGATATGCTTCGAAGCCGGCAAGGCCAATCACAAGAAATGGATTTTAAAGAGCATCGGCCTCACCGAGAGGGCGAATCACATCGTCATATCGACTGGAAAGTTGTAGCCAGAACCGGCGACTATCTAACAAAAGTTTTTGAAGGCGAAAGTGGAACGGTTCACCGCTTTGACTTCTCAAATCTAGGTTCTCTCACGACTGAAGAGCGTCTCTCGCAGCTCGCAATCTGGGTGCAAGAGGCCTACAAAAAAAGTTTGGCCTTTGAGTTGATCCTCCCAAAAAAACGTTTAGAAGCAGGCAATAGTCCTCAACACTACCGTCAATCTCTGCGCGAGCTAACACGCTTTGAGTCTTCTGAGGGAGTCGTGTGACCTCAAGTTATAAGTACGTTTACCTTCTTGTGGCCATTAATATTCTGCCGCATATTTTTGACCTTCCACTTTGGATTATTGTCGCAAGCCTTATGTTTGTTGGTTGGAAGCTCGCCTCAGACCTGACGCGTGTTCCTGTTCCCGGCAAATGGGGCATCATGGTCATTGTCGGGATCAGTACTCTGTTTATTGTAAACCAGTATGGAACATTCTTTGGCGACGAGGCCTCAACGGCGACTTTGCTAATTATGGCGAGCTTGAAAACTTTTGAGATGAAGGGCTACCGTGACGTCATGATTCTCACTTACCTTTGTTATTTTCTGTTAATGACAAAGTTAATTACGT
>CAZDFM010000454.1:0-3108 GCA_964504465.1 uncultured Pseudobdellovibrionaceae bacterium
CTTAAATTTCTTCCTGTTTAATATGTTGCTCCTCGTACTTGGAGATAACCTACTTGTGATGTTTGTTGGCTGGGAAGGGGTAGGACTTTGTTCTTATCTACTTATCGGCTTCTGGTTTACGGATGCAGAAAAAGCTGCAGCTGGAATGAAAGCATTTATCACGAACCGAATTGGTGATGCCGGATTTCTATTAGGGATCTTTTTGCTTTTTGCCACTTTTGGAACTGTCGACTTCGGAGATCTCCTTAGTCGATTGCCAGAAACTGCAGAAACTCTCTGGACGGGACCCATAACGCTGGCCTGTTTATTTTTGTTTATCGGCGCAACCGGAAAATCAGCGCAAGTTCCATTATATGTTTGGCTTCCTGATGCGATGGCAGGTCCAACTCCTGTGTCGGCGTTGATCCACGCAGCAACAATGGTAACTGCGGGCGTCTATATGATTGTCCGTTTGAGTGGTCTTTTTGTTCTCGCTCCAAACGTCATGATGATTATCGCTATAGTTGGAGCATTGACTGCGATTTTGGGCGCGACCATCGGCATGACCCAATGGGATATTAAGAAAATTCTCGCATACTCAACTGTGTCTCAGCTTGGCTATATGTTTATGGCCGTTGGAGTGGGCGCATTTGGCGCAGCGATGTTTCACTTAATGACCCACGCTTTCTTTAAAGCCTTGATGTTCTTAGGCTCGGGTTCAGTGATTCACGCTATGCATGAAGAACAAGATATTCGTAAAATGGGCGGACTTAAAAAGTATATGCCCATCACCCATTTTACTTTTGCATTGGGTTGGCTTGCGATCATCGGAATTCCGCCGTTTGCAGGATTCTTCAGTAAAGATGAAATTCTCTGGTTTTCATTCTCAAGTCCACATGGACATTGGGCGCTGTGGGCGGTTGGGGCGATTGCAGCTGGTTGCACTGCCTTTTATATGACTCGTCTGATGTGTCTAACTTTTTGGGGAAAATCTCGAGTTTCTAAAGATGTTCATCCACATGAGTCGCCTCCGACTATGGCTTTTCCTCTGATTGTATTGGGAGTGTTATCTGTAATTGGCGGCTGGATCGGCATTCCGCATGTGTTGGGAGCCATTCTCCCTGGCCATCCACCAAATGTTTTAGAACATTGGCTTGAGCCCGCAGTTGCGACACTCAAAATGGGTGAAGTAAGTCATGTATTAGAGTGGGCGTTGATGGGAATTTCGGTGAGTATCGCGGGTCTTTCCGCTTGGTTCGCCTATGATACTTATATTAAGAATCCCGACCGAGCTCCTCTCATGGCGAAAAAATTGGGGCCTGTTTACCATTTGGTTTCAGATAAATATCGTGTCGATGAGGCCTACTTCGCAGGGATCATAAACCCGCTAGTTGATATGTCTAAAGGACTCTGGGTTTATGTCGATGTGAACTTTATCGATAAGATCACCTACTTTGTTTCAGATGTGGTGAAGGGCGCGGGGACCGCGTTTAAATCCTTACAAAACGGAAATCTTCAGCAGTATGCGATGTACATTAGCATCGGCCTAGCTGCGACCGTGCTTTTTGTGTTGATGGGGTGATCAGATGTTATTGTCGGCGTTGATATTTTTACCGTTAGTTTATTCCCTCATCGTTTTGGCGCTGCCAACCCGATTTACACGAATAGTGTCTCTTGTACTGTCATCGGTTCACTTTTTGGTTTCTTTGGGAATCCTCTATCGTTTTGACCCTTCGAGTGCAGGTCTGCAAATGGTCGAAAACATCAAATGGCTTCCCTCTATTGGAGTAAATTACTTCGTAGGTGTAGATGGAATCTCTTTGTGGCTTGTGATTCTTACGACTTTCCTTACTCCCATCACCATTCTTGGGAGCTGGACATCTATCGAAACAAAAATCAAAGGCTTTCACGTCAGCATGTTTTTGTTGATGACGACGATGATTGGAACCTTTTTGGCAATGGACGCCGTTTTGTTTTATGTCTTTTTCGAAGCCTCACTTATTCCGATGTATTTTATGATCGGAATTTGGGGCGGAGCTCGCCGAATTTACGCGACCGTTAAGTTTTTTATCTACACGATGTTCGGTTCACTTTTCATGTTGATCGCCATCATTGCTTTAATGTTGATGGGCCAAGAGCAGCTGGGTCAGATCACAGGAAGTCTGCCTGAACTCTACAAACTTAATATTCCGTTTGTAGCGGGTGATTTTTTAAATACGCAGACTATGATGTTTTTTGCGTTTGCTCTGGCATTCGCAATTAAAGTTCCGATGTTTCCATTTCACACCTGGTTACCAGATGCGCACGTTGAGGCGCCAACTCCTGGTTCAGTAATTCTTGCGGGTGTAATGCTTAAGATGGGTTCATACGGTTTTATGAGATTGGCATTGCCTTTATTTCCAGAGGCACTCGATTACTGGTCATGGTTATTCTTATTAATCTCGGCGTTCGGAGTGATCTACGGAGCCTTAGTTGCGATGGTACAGCCGGACATTAAAAAGCTCGTGGCTTATTCTTCGGTTTCACACATGGGCTATGTGATGTTGGGACTTTTTGCTTTTAACGTCTATGGTTTGACCGGCGGACTTTACCAGATGTTGAATCACGGAATTTCAACAGGTGCCTTGTTCTTGCTCGTAGGAATGATCTATGAGCGAACTCACTCTCGAGAAATTTCTGGATATGGCGGAGTTGCTTCAGTTGCGCCAATCTACACGATTCTATTTGTGATCGTGACGATGTCGAGCATCGCGGTACCTCTTACAAATGGTTTTGTCGGCGAATTTTTAATCCTTATGGGAACTTTCATAGCAAATCCTATTTACGCCTATGTTGCAGTCCTGGGTGTGATCCTTGGTGCGGCATATATGCTTTGGATGGTGAAAAGAGTTTTCTTTGGGCCGCAAGGCACGCTCACAATGAAATACGCAGGAAAACTCGATATCAACCTTCGAGAGTTTGTCGTAATGGCACCTCTTATTGTTTTGATTTTTGTTATGGGGATTAAGCCTGATTTATTTTTGAACTGGTCAAAGGCAAGTGTTGAGAATTTAGCCCACAGCAAAGGTTCTTATACTCTGACGATTCATAATCAAGACAAAGGGGCTCAGGTAGCAGATGCCACCAAGC
>CAZDFM010000455.1:0-3107 GCA_964504465.1 uncultured Pseudobdellovibrionaceae bacterium
TTTTGAACTAAGTCGTGCATGAGTTCGATGGGCTCCCCTACCGAGAACCCGCCTAAGGCGTAACCCGGAAGATCAACACTCGTGATCTGTTCAAGACTTAATTTTCGGAGTTCATAATCAAGGCCACCTTGCACGATTCCAAATAACAAACTTTCTTTACGAGTCATGGCAGCTTTAGAACGTTTCAACCAACGCAGTGTCAGTTCCATAGACTGAAGAATTTTGTCGCGAGGAGAAGGATGCGCCAAACATTCGTCAAAGGCCATGATGATATCGGCGCCTAAATCCATTTGGATCTGCATGGAAGTTTCGGGAGATAAAAATAAAGGTGTGCCGTCGAGGTGACTTTTAAACGTGACGCCTTCTTCGGTGATTTTATTCAACTGCGACAAAGAAAACACCTGAAAGCCGCCCGAGTCGGTCAGGATCGGCCCATGCCAGTTCATAAATTTATGAAGCCCGCCTAATTTTTTAATCGTCTTTTCACCTGGCCGAAGATGCAAATGGTAGGTATTACCCAAAATGATTTGTGCACCCAATGCTTTGAGTTCTTCAGGGTACATGGATTTCACGGTAGCTTTTGTTCCGACGGGCATAAAAACCGGCGTGTCGATTGCGCCATGGGCGGTTTCAAGTCGGCCGAGGCGAGCTTCACCCACTTGTTTTTTTAATTCAAATTTTCCCGGCGTCATACCCTCTGTTATGAATCCTTGTGGGTTCTGGTCCATACGCTTAAATCTCCATAACTAAATAATCTGAACTCGTTTTTGATGGCCCAGTCGTAGGCGGACCTTACCGTTTCAAGCCCCGCAAAGCCAGCCACTAATGCAAGCAAAGTAGATTCAGGCTGATGAAAGTTGGTCATCAGGCGGTCGACAATCTTAAATTCAAAGCCCGGCTTGATAAAGAGTTCGGTTTCGCCGCGGTAGCTTGAAGGCGTTTCTTGAAACATATCTAAAGCCCAAGATTCAAGCGAACGGCAAACCGTCGTACCTAAGGCCCAAATGTTACGCTCAGCATTTTTAGCAGAGAGAATTTTCTGAATAGTTTCTTTGGTAATCACCACTTTTTCAGAGTGCATGATGTGTTCATCAAGGTTTGCGGACTTAATCGGTAGAAAAGTTCCAAGCCCTACGTGGAGTGTAAGACTTACGACTTCGACTCCGCGAGCTTTGAGTTTTTCAAAATCTTCATTGGTAAAGTGTAAGGATGCAGTTGGTGCGGCTACGCTGCCCCAGTTTTGGGCCCATTCAGTTTGATACCAAAGATCATCGCTTTGATTTGCGTGCCGCTCGCCCCGTGCTTTTTGAATATAAGGTGGCAAAGCGGGCTCACCGAAGTTTTCAAAATATAAAACGTCGAGAGGCTGCGAAGTTTCTAAAACTTGTGGTAGCCCTTTTTCAATAATTTTAGCTTCGATGTTTCCCGGAAGTGGCAAAACATCGCCGACTTTAAATTTTTTGGCAGGGAAAAGAACTGACCAACGCTGGGGGCCGATGGCATCTATGAAAACAATTTCGACATCACCTGAAAAGACGCGGCGTTTTTCGACCTTTGTGTCGTTAATCACGACGACATCGCCAGGTGCTATCTGCTCGAGCAGTTGTTCTTTATTCAGTTCTTGGGGTAGTTCATTTGGGCTTTGAAAAAGCACACGAAAATCGGGCTTGGGAACGGTCGCAACCAAGCGTTCGGGATAATCAAATTGTAGGTCGGTGAGTTTCACCCCCACTGCTTTTCATAGCAAACGGGGGCTGTCAATTAAGGCCACTCCTGCTGAGTAATCTATCTACGGGTGGACTTCACTTTTACCTTTTCGGGCTTTAAATAAATAAGGCTAAATCCCACCACAGAAATCGGAAACAAAAGCATAAATAAGCCGAGCGAAATCCATTCTGACATCCGAACCTCCTGGTGAAACCCCACATCCTGTAGGGTGCGCCCCGGGAGCATCCTTGCCCCCTTTGTCAGCCGCATCCATGCAGCTCTGATAATAAGACTCTGTCGGAAAGATTTAGGTTAGAGACATTTTAAAAAGAGATTTTTGAATGGCCTAGACTATTAAAATCACGGAACTTTTAAGATTTCACCACAGTTAAGAACACCACATAGTTACGTAAATATCACAGTATCGTCATTGGAACGTAATGCTCTCAAAATTAGACCTGAGTACAGTATGTGAACCAACCAAATCCAAGGAGGATTTATGAACAATCAAAAGCAATCAGGTTCAAAACAAGGAATGTCAGGACAGCAATCAGGGAATAGAAGTTCAGGTTCATCTTCTACAACTTCAGGACAAAACCAAAGCCAAGGCCGCAACCAATCTCAACAAAGCCCAGGCCGTTCTTCATCTTCTTCTGGCGGACAAAGCGCCAAAAAGCAAAACCGCTAGTTTTTAAAAGACTCCCGGTTTTTAGCCGTACCAAGCGCCCAACGGCGCACCCGGTAAAGCCAAGATATTAGGCAGGAGCCTTTTTCTTGGCTTTTCTTTTTTAAACGCTAGTGGGCGTACCAAAGCCCAAGATTGACTCCCCTTTAAAATCCCCCTAATTTGAAGCCTCAAATCCTCATCCGCTTAAAAAACGGATTCTATCTCAGTGCCCGGGTGGCGAAATTGGTAGACGCACTAGCTTGAGGTGCTAGCGATCGCAAGATCATGCTGGTTCAAGTCCAGTCCCGGGCACCAAATTTTGCCTGCCGGCAAAATTAGAAAATGGAAAATTGAAAATCGAAAATGGGACCGGATGCTGGTCGGAGACGACAGGCGAAATTTCTTCTATTTTCAATTTTCTATTTTCCGCCCCACGCACAGTGGTTGCGCGAAGCGCACTCTCTGTTTCAAAAGGGCGTTGGGTTTTATTATCGTTATTATGAGGAAAAATGAAAATTCGTCGTTTTAACAAATCGGACACACCACAGCTTATTGAGCTGTTTCGAGAAACTGTTCATACCGTGTGCCGAAAAGATTATACACAAGAACAGCTAAACGCGTGGGCACCCGAAAACATAGATGCAAATCGTTGGACAATAAGATTTGAAAAGACATTTACTCTTGTCGTCGAACATAATGAGCACATTTTAGGTTTTGCAAATCTTCAATCTGA
>CAZDFM010000456.1:0-3100 GCA_964504465.1 uncultured Pseudobdellovibrionaceae bacterium
AAGCAAGCGGCAGGCTCTCCATACCCGGACCATATCCGCCCTGCCGAATCTCTACTATCGGTCCGGTTCCGTCCTACCCCCCATTGAAAGGCCCTTGTGAAGAAGCCTCTTGCCGTTGCCGCGACTCTCGCGGTCGTTCTTTCTCTCGGACTTGCTGCCTGCGGCGGCGATGACTCCTCCGACGAGACTCTCTCGAACTCGGAGCTGATCGCCCAGGCCGACCAGATCTGCACCGACTACAACGAACAGCTCGACACGATGAACGAAGAGGCCGCCCTGGACGAAAACTCGAGCCGCCAGGAAATCGCCACCTACATCAGCGACGAACTCGTGCCGCTCTACCAGCTTTAAACTCATAAGGGAAGCGGCCTGAATCAAGCTCTAAACCGCAGGGGAACTGACCTCCCCCAGGTATTGGAATCATCACGGTCTGACCGGCACTCGCACCCACAATGATTTCATTATTCGTTACATCCGCAATTGGCTGGATGACTGCCGAATCACCTGCGAGCAAAACCCCGGCTTTGTCAAAGAGCTGGCAACTCATCGAGTAGCGAAGAGTTGCTCCCAAAAATTCTAAGCGCGTTGTGATTTCAATTCGGTTGGTACCACGTTTTGATTCTTCGATAATGCGCCAAATATTTGAACGAACGTTGTAACCTGAAGGTGTGGCTCCTTGGCAAACTGAGTAATCCGTAATGTCATCAGTTTCGGTATCCACACCGCCGTCATCAAAACCGCGACCTCCGCCTTCTTCTGCAGGCTTGCAAGCTGTAACGACAAGAGCGAAAAAAGTGATAAAGAAAATTTTGTTCACTTTATTTTTGATCGACAGAGGCGTTGAAAAATTCATAGCAAAATTCCTTTTAAGCTAGAGTACACGATCAAAAAAATTATCTAAAAGCAGGATGACCGGTCACCGCTTGCCCTACGACGAGACGGTGAATGTCTTCGGTGCCTTCATAGGTATTTACGGTCTCGAGATTCATCATATGGCGAATGACCGGATACTCGTCGATGGTTCCATTAGCACCCAGCATGTCGCGCGCGGTTCGTGCGATATCGAGAGCCATGCGGCAGTTGTTCATTTTGACTAACGAAATATGTTCGGGCTTTACACTACCCGCCTCTTTCAATCGGCCTAATTGAATCGCTAGTAATTGAGCTTTTGAAATCTCTTGCACCATAAAAGCGAGCTTTGCTTGCGCGAGCTGATACCCACTTAGAGTTTTCTCAAAAATCTCTCTTGCGCCTGAATATTCGAGAGCTGTGAAATAGCACTGGTTGGCCGCACCTACGACACCAAAACAAATTCCGTAACGCGCTTGTGACAGACAACTCAAAGGGCCTTTGAGTCCTTCTGCTTTTGGCAGCATGTTTTCTTCTGGCACAACACAATCTTTAAAATGAAGTTCTGAGGTGACGCTGATTCTTAAAGAGAATTTCCCTTTCATTAGCGATGTCGAAAAACCCGGTGTGCCTTTTTCCACTAGAAATCCGCGCACTTTCCCATCTAGTTTCGCCCACACAACGGCAACATCTGAGATTCCACCATTGGTGATCCACATTTTATTGCCGTTGAGTTTATAGCCGCCCTGAACTTTTTCTGCTCGTGTTTTCATCCCGCCAGGATTGGATCCTGCATCAGGCTCTGTTAAACCAAAGCAGCCGATTTTATTTCCTTTAGCCATTTCAGGAAGCCATTTGTTTTTTTGTGTTTCTGAACCAAAGGCGTGGATCGCATACATCGCAAGCGAACCTTGTACCGAACAAAAAGATCGAATGCCCGAGTCGGCGCGCTCAAGTTCTTGCATAATGAGGCCATAGGCGACACTGCCGATTCCAGCACAGCCGTAACCTTCAAGGTTTGCTCCTAAAAAGCCCATTTCGCCAAAGCGTTTGATAAGTTGCTCTGGGAAAATCTCTTCTCGATTGGCCTTCTGTAAAAATGGATCGACTTCTTTACTGACAAAGTCGCGCGCCATTTTGCGAGTCATCTTCTCTTCATCTGTGAGAAGAAGGTCTTCATTCATAAAATTTAAATGTTCATAGGCTTTCACTAGACAATACCCTTCATTAGTTGACCCACTGTACCCCATCATAGACAATTAAGCCTATGAGTCAAAATGAAGAATGGGTCACACTTCGGATTTTTAAGTCTCTTGTCGAAGCCGAAATTGTTTACGGCCTTCTGCAGTATAATGAAGTCCCGAGCCGCATTCAGGGCAAAGACAGTGTACGTCCCGAAATTGCGTATGCGACCGGAATCTACATTCAAGTTCCTCGTGAGTATTTAGAAATCGCCGAGGACTTACTTCCGAAAGAAAGCTAGTTGGAGTGGACTTAAAGCAACTCGTTTCTCAAAAAGTCATTCAACTTTCAAAACGTGCTCTAAAGGGCACTCCTGTTGAACGGTTCAAAATTATCTCTCACCTTTACCGAGCCGTCACCAAAGCCGGTTATGGTGCTCCCCGCTCTCCCATAAATTTTCGTGGGCTAACACTTCACATCGACATTCATGACGAATCAATCATGCCCGGCTTACTCAACGGAACTTACGAAGAAACAGATCTCGATTTTATAAAATCGCAACTTAGCGAAGGTTCAGTCGTAATCGACGTGGGTGCCAATATTGGAATCTACACACTTTGGACAGCCAACTGCGTGGGGCCAAAAGGTGCGGTCTATGCGTTTGAGCCCTCGCCTAAAGCACTTGAGATCTTAAATAAAAATGTGGGTCACCTTTCGCAAGTAAAAATCATTCCTAAAGCGGTCGGCAATGAAACCAAAAAGGTGTCGCTCTTTGAAGACCCCTTAGCCCTAGGCTCGTCGCAAGTTTCAGACAAATTCCACGAGGCCAACAGTATCAATGTCGAAATGATCCCACTCGACGAGAGTTTTGATGGCTCGCGCTTAGACTTTATCAAAATCGACGTCGAGGGCGGCGAGAAGGCAGTGCTCCTGGGCGCTAAAAAAATCTTACAGCAATTTCAGCCAAAAATTCTTTTAGAATGGAATCCTTATTTACATTCGGCACTAGAAAACAACTTATGGGCCGAAGAACTCTTTACCATGTTCGGAAGCCTTTCTTATATTTCAG
>CAZDFM010000457.1:0-3094 GCA_964504465.1 uncultured Pseudobdellovibrionaceae bacterium
TACGTACGTCTATACAAATCGTACCATAAGCCATCTAGACACAATTAAAACTAATTTTGGGAAAAGTCAGACCCATTCTCTTCTCGACTCCCCGGATTTAGATGGCCCTCGCCGACCTCCCCGCCAATCATAAGCATTTACCCGGATTTTTAATTGAAAAATCATTGTTCCAGCATACCCTATTGCTGTTAACGATTTGCTTATGAATGGAGATATATATGAAATTTACACTTTTTATTTTGTTGGCCATGCTGTTTGGAGTTACGGGTTGCGGCCATCTACATAAAGTATCGCCGGATCAACCTTCATCAGTGACTGAGGCCGTAGAATTTAATATTGGCTCCAAGGAAGTTAAAGAAGGAGATATCCTTAATATCTATGACCAGTCTTGCCGAAAAGTACGACGTCCAAGAAATTCGGAGAAATGTATTGATCGGAAAATTGGAGAAGGAAGAGTTTCCAAGGTCATCGATGAAAACTCATCGCTAGTCATCCCCAATGATGGAATCAAAATCGACAAGACTATGAAAGTTGAGAGAAAATAAAGAATTTAAGCAACACACGCTCGCCCAGGCACGACTCACTGTCGTGCCACTTTTTCATTCAAAATAGGTAAATCATAGAGCAGAGGTATCTGCCCATCCTTTTGGGCGGCGCATTATTTAGTTAAGCTCACAACTCCCCACCGAATAACAAACTATTGGCAACCGAACATGTATTTAATATATGGTAGTTCCAAAATGGGGGAATTATGAAATTAATAAGTGTTTTGTCAGCATTCGTTTTTATGTCG
This sequence comes from uncultured Pseudobdellovibrionaceae bacterium, assembly GCA_964504465.1. Lineage (GTDB taxonomy): Bacteria > Bdellovibrionota > Bdellovibrionia > Bdellovibrionales > UBA1609 > CAZDFM01. Next base: position 794 of record CAZDFM010000457.1, read on the forward strand.
TTAACTGCCTGGGCGGAGGATGTTCCCGTTCACGGATTCACACCAAAACAAATCCAAGAAATGGTCGAATACAATAAAAAGGTCAACGCTGAAGAGTTTTTGAAAGGTTTAGTTGCAACTCCAATGGCGGTCTCTTCGACTTCCACTCGTCTGCCTTTTGCTGAGTACGAGCACACCGGATATATTCTTTTTAGTGATAGCGGAGCTTTCGACTCTTACCAGAACAAATTAGATATGGCGAAGAATGTGCCTGACGACGTCACTGTTGTTATCTTTACTGCTAATAGCCAGCCGTCTTATCAAACGCGATTGTTTACCGAATTCTCGCAATTCATTCCTAAGGAAAGATTAAAAATTATCTATTTACCAAACGCGAACAATGGATTTTGGGCGCGCGATGGAATTCCAGTCCCAACATGGACAGACGATGGATCTGGAATCAAAAAGTTTACGGTCGTAGATGCCAAATACTACTTCCCGTTCGAAGCAGATGAAAAAGTGAGCCAGTTCTTCGGTGCTGAAATGGTTAAAATTCCTTATTATCATGAGGGCGGTAACTTCATGACGAACACTAAAGGGAATTGTGTCGTCGTAAACAACGTAAGGGCTATACTGATTCCCGATACAGATTTTCAGCAGAAATACGGTTGCAAAACTGTATTAAGATTTCCTCACATCAAAGGCATTGGTCATATCGATGAGGCACTCAAGTTTGTCGATGACGATACCGTCCTGACCGATACACCACAATATGTAGAAGGACTAGAAAATGCTGGCTTCGAGGTCATTATGCTACCACGACCCAATCGCCACTATGAAACCTATGCGAACGCTATCTTAATAAATGGAGTCGCTTTTGTTCCCGTATTTAATCAGCCTAACGATTCCGAAGCGCTAAGGATTTACCGAGATCTTGGCTATACGGTTTTTCCTTTACCTTCAGTCACACTGTCGAATGATGGCTTGGGATCACTTCATTGCATTACTATGACTTATCCACCAGTACCGTTCAACGAGCTTCTTGCTCACACTGGCGGTCACGAAGTAGTACGTTAATCTGCAGTCAATTAAACGATGACCTCTCCCGCAAAGTTAATTGCGGGAGAATTTAATGTGGGATTTTACTTAGAGCCATCCTCATAAGAATGTATATATTCGGGATTCCGTAAACAGTTGCTCCCGATTGCAATAAAAAATTCATCAATATAAAACGGGTCGCGTTCTATTTCAGCCCTTGATAGTTTAAGGCCATAATACTTTTCTACATAACCGAGCATAGCTTCTTGGTCAGTCTTAGAATCATCGCTAAGAGTTACAAAGTTTTTTCCAACACACATGCAAATATTTTTTCGTGAAGCAGCTTTTGCTTTTACCTGAGCAATCAACTTAGGAGACATATTTTTATAGCATTGAATCGCAATACGTTTCTGCCACTGTTCACTTCCTGCATCGTTTAAAGCGCCACTCGAAACTGAGACGAATGAAAGTAAACATAAAAGTAGTGAAAATAAAAAACTGCTAATACGCATGAACTATTCCTCAATCATTTGAAATATAATTTAATGGGTTTTTCTTTACTCCATTGACGTGAACTTCTAAATGAAGGTGCGGTCCGGTTGAACGCCCGGTAGTTCCGACAAGACCAATTTCAGAACCTAAATCTACTTGCTGCCCTTCGCTAACCTTTACAGAACTCAAATGAGCATACACGCTACGAACACCATTGCCATGATCAATGATAACAAAATTTCCCCACCCTCCGCCACATCCTCTGTCACCTACGCGGCAGCCTGAATTAGCACTTACCACTCGGCCCGATTTAATTGACTTCACAGAGGTGCCAGCACCCGAACGAAAATCCACACCGTTGTGCGTGGACTCTACGCCAGTAAATGGATCTGTTCTTCGCCCAAATCTAGACCTAATTTCTCCAGTGACCGGGAAGCCATAGCCATCGTCATTCGCGACAGTGAGTCTTTCTAATCCCTGATTCTGCAGACACTCGGGACTGCCGTCACAAACTGGTGCTCCAGCTTCCGTAGTTTGATCATCCTCGTAATCTTCTATTTGCTGATCGGCCTCAGCAGATCCAGAACTATGTGTTCGAGCGAGTTCCAATGGATTTAAATTACCTTCAGTTTCAAGAAGAGAGACGTGAACCCACCCTTTCTCTGCACTACCTTCTCTTTTTACCGGTACCCAATTTCCGACTGGGCGACCTAACACCTCTACTTTTGTGGCGTTTGCAAATCGGCCAATAATCGAATTATTAGTCCCAGGTCCCGAGCGAAAACGCGCTAC
>CAZDFM010000458.1:0-3076 GCA_964504465.1 uncultured Pseudobdellovibrionaceae bacterium
CGGCTGCATAAATGTTCATGTCGATATCTTCTGGGAAGATCGCAAGGTAGTGATTATAAGCGCTAAGAAGTTCGGCCGTCGGCGCCTTTTTCTCAGATTGGTTCCAGTTTACAACTAAGTGACGAGTACGACGTTTAAGTTCAGTGCACTCAGAAGTCGCACACGCTTTTAGCTCTTGAGCTAACTTCATACCAGCTTCGAAGTTCTTAAGAGCTTCGGTCTTGTTTCCAAGATCATACTGAAGCTGTGCCATTGAAACCTGAGCGGTCATACGCTCGGTTGGAGTCTTTAAGTGTGGAAAAATAAAGGTCCAAGTTTCGAAAGCTTCTTTTTTACGGCCCAAACGTTCGGCATCAAGAGCCAAGATGGTTACGTTGAGAACGCGAGTACTTTCGGGACTTAATTCAAATAAGCTTTTTACATCAGCCATCGTGATATCGGCTTTTGATAAGAATGTAGCGTAATCACGAGAGGCTTCTTCGTGAAATTGCGGGTCGATCTGAGAGTTACTTTGGCTGCTACGTGATAACAAAGCAGGAGTTTTTAGAACTTCTACGATTTCGTTAATCGCAACTTTGATTTGACCCATATTCATAGACGACCAAGCTTTGCGGTAAGCCGCAAGACCTCGGTTGGCCTTTGGGCTTTGCATGACAAGTTCGTAGTATTTTTTTGCCTTAGCAAATTCACGACGCTTAAAATGAATCTCCCCTAAAGAAAGATTCGCCTCAGCTTTTGCTTCAGGAGTGGTCACACTTTCTTTTAAGATGCGCTCATAAAACGCAATCGCCTGAGGTTCGTTTCCGATCAACTCATAAAGGTGACCCATTTGAACCAAAACTTTACCTTTTGAATCAGGCGAAAGTTTCTCTAAAACTGCAGCGTAATATTTAAGGGCAGCTTGACGGTCTTTATTCCCTGCCGTGCAATCCGTGCAGCCCGCATCAAGCTCTTTCATTGCGCTTAAGCGGCCTTTTTCAGCGTAAAGATCAGCGAGGCGAAGTTGAATGGCCTGCTTAGAGTCGTCATCAGCAGGAAGATCCGAGTTGATCTTTTCGAGCTTTCCAATCAAAAGGTTTCGGCTGTTGTCATCAAGCTGCGCATGCGCCACTTGAGAAACGACCACGACCAATGCGATTAAACCCAAAAAATTCTTCTTCAACATTCGGACCCCCAAAAAGACAAACCCTAATTACTTCATCATGACGGCAAAGCGAATGTCGCTAAAGCCAGCATGCGAAGCCGCAAGAACAATTTGATTCAAAAATTCGTATTTCACTCGGCGATCTGCCTGAATCGTCACGATTCCAGGATACTCAACGCCAGGATGGATCTCAGCGTGCTTCTTACGAGCCTCGATGAGTCCCGCAATGAGACCTTCTGCATTCACCTCTTTATCTTCGAGATAGATCTTCGTCTCGTCGATTTTCACAACGGGGTTTCGCTCTAAAATTTCGCCAAGAGCGGCTTGAGGAAGCTCCTGATTTTTTGTTAAGAACAAAAGATCGCCTGTACTCGAGAAACTCATAAGTAAGAAAATCACGAGAATCGAAAAGGCATCGATCAGCGCAGTTAAAAGTAGATCCAAAGCTAAGACGCGTTTCCATTTACCATGTTTAGGTTTGATAAAGGATTCGCTCGCGAGAACGCTTTGAATCGACGTTGTATGTAAAATTCCTTGATTCGCTAACATACTTCAATCTCCAAAAAGTTGCCTCTCGGTTTCTGTGGGCCCAGCTCAAAGAACTCGACCCAAAGAGGCTTTATAGAGGTGCCACGCCTAAATCGACGAGCCCTTTCTTTTTAAATTCATCCATAAGGCCAATGATGTCCTCGTAGGAAGATTGTGCTTGAGGCTGAATAAGAGCGGTGCGGAGATTTGGTTCAACAGAAGTCATGTCTCCCAAAAGCTTTTCTAGCTCTGGAATATTGGCTTTACCGTCGACACCCGCTAATTTTAATTTTGTGAGTTTCGCTGGAATCTTGGCAGAATCCTGAACATTAAAATTAAGTTCCCCAGCCGGTCCCATAAACACCCAAAGCACGGGCTTTTTTACGGTCTCGGAGGCGGGCTGTCCGCCTACGGCCTGCTTCACGTTCATCGATCCGACGTTCAGCCAAACTGCAGTCAAAAGAAGAAAGCAGATACAGACCGAAAGTAAATCGATACAAGGAATCAGGTTAATTTCGAAATCTAAGTGTTTGCCGTGCTTACGCATGCATCACCCAATTACGCGTTTAATTCAGGAGACTTTTTAGTGTCGCCACGGAAGTTTTTGAAACCTACCGGCTCATAAGCATAAGACAACCAGTTGAACACTTTAAGAGCGGCTTGGTTTAAGTCTTCAGCCAAGTTGTTCGCGCGGTTAGCAAAGATCGCATATGCAACGAGAGCTGGAATCGCAGTAACTAACCCGTAAGCTGTTGCGTTCATCGCTTCCGAAATACCGGCAGCAAGTAGAGAAGCTTTTTCAGCAGGGTTTGCGTAAGAAACGGCTGCGAATGATTTAATCATCCCAGTGATCGTTCCAAGTAGACCTGTTAAAGTTGCAACGTTACCAAGCATCGCAAGGAAACCTGTACGTTTATCGAAAGAGGCGTTCTCTTCAACAAGAACTTCATCCATCTTCGCTTGAATTTCGTCTTTGCCGCCCATGAACTTAGCAGCAGTCGCGCCGGCTAAAGCTGCACGAGCGATAGGAGCAGATGTTTCTTGAGCTTTCGCTTCACGAATTACAGTGTCGAGGTCGCCTTTGCGGATGTTGCCTTCGAAAGAGGCTGCGATTGGACCTTGTCCAATGCGTTTCTTGCCAAATAAAACTACGGCACGTTCAACGATGATTGCGATAGAAAATAACTGAACCAATAAGATGGCCCACATCCAGATTCCACCGTGTTGAAACGCAATTCCTAAACTTGTAATTGTATCCACTTGTTACCCCTCGATATTCTTATATGGTTGACTTCACTGGTTAATCGCAGCTGGTTATTTTTAACCAACTGGTTGTTTCCAACCCCTCGACTTACGGTGAGAAAACCAAAGCTTAAAGTTAGTGTCATTCTTTTTTCAAGATAT
>CAZDFM010000459.1:0-3071 GCA_964504465.1 uncultured Pseudobdellovibrionaceae bacterium
CCCGAGTGGAGTACACGTCTCGATTGGACAGGCCGATTTTTAGCTCAGCAAAAAACATTGAATGATTTGATTGAATGGAAACAAAAAGAAATTGCCAAGCAGGAGGCACGTCGTGATCGACAGGTACACTCGCCCTGAGATGGGGGCTCACTGGACGGCTGAGGCTCGCTTTCAAACTTTAATGGAAGTTGAAATCGCTGTGGCATTAGCACAAGCCGATTTAAAAATGATCCCCCGTGCAGCGGCTGAAAAGATTAAAAAGAAAGCAGCCTTTCAGGTGGACCGCATTCTAGAAATCGAAAAAACCACCAAACACGACATTATTGCATTTGTTTCGAATATGGCCGAAAACGTCGGGCCCGAAGGTCGCTTTATTCACTTTGGTCTGACCTCCTCAGATGTTCTGGATACAGCTTCAAGTTTACAAGTGCAGCGCGCAGGTGAACTCCTTTTAGAGTCGGTTGCAAAACTTCAAAAAGCCTTGCTCGGACAAATTCGTCGCCATCGAAAAACAATTTGTGCGGGCCGCACTCACGGCATGCATGCCGAACCCACCACTTTTGGTTTTAAGCTCGCAGGTTTTTACGCCGAACTTGAAAGAAACGAAAAGCGCCTTCGTCAGGCCCTTTCGCAAATGGCGATCGCAAAACTGAGCGGTGCGGTTGGGACTTACTCGGCTCAGTCGCGAGACGTAGAGCGTAAAGTGGCTCGAAGCCTTGGTTTAGTATCTGAATCGATTGCGACACAAGTTGTGCCTCGTGACCGTCACGCGGAATTGTTTTTTGCGATCTCCATGATTGGAGCCGGCATTGAGCGTTTGTCAGTTGAGCTTCGGCATTTACAGCGCACTGAGGTCAGCGAAGCGCTTGAGGGTTTTTCTAAAGGGCAAAAAGGCTCAAGTGCCATGCCTCATAAACGTAATCCCATTGGCGGAGAGAATTTAACGGGAGCTGCTCGATTACTTCGAGCTTATTTACAAGCGGCCATGGAAGACATCGCTTTATGGCATGAAAGGGATATTTCTCACTCCTCAGTTGAGCGTGTGATCTTTCCAGATGCGTTTATTTTGTGTGATTATGCACTCACTCGATTGGCCACGATCGTAGAAAACTTAGAAGTTCGTGAAGACCGTATGAAGGCCAATATGGAGTTGTCGCAAGGTCAGCTCTTTAGTTCGCATTTGCTCTTATTGCTGGTTGAAAAGGGTTTGTCGCGTGAAGAGGCCTATGCGCACGTGCAAAGTCTTTCTCATACCTTGAAGCCCGGACAGTCGCTAGCTTTGGCCGCAGTCAAAGATCAAAAGGTTTCTAGTCTCGCAAAGAAAAAAGAAATCGAAGATGTGTTTACGGGTAAACGGCATTTAAAACAAATCGACGAATTGCTGAGCGAGTTTATCGCCCGAGCCACTTCGAAAAAGACTTCAAAGAAAGGGCGTCAAAAATGAGTTCGGCTCAAAAAGGCGAATTACTCTATGAAGGTAAAGCCAAAAAGATATTCGCTATTCCCGGCGAAAAAGATTTAGTTTGGGTTGAATATAAAAATTCACTGACTGCTTTCAACGCGCAAAAGAAGGGCTCGTTTGAAGGTAAGGGTCGCCTGAATTGTTTAATTGCTTCGCTTGTTTTTAAGCAACTTGCTAAAAGGGGAGTGCCCAATCACTTGCTCTCAAATCCGAGCGACACCGAGATGATTTGCAAAAATGTTGAGATTATTCCGCTTGAGGTTGTAGTGAGAAACGTTTTGGCAGGTTCGACGGCCAAAAAGTTTGGAATCGAAGAGGGGATGCCTCTCGATAAGCCGCTTGTTGAGTTTTATTATAAAAAAGATGAGCTCAACGATCCCTTTATCAGTGATGACCAGGCGCTCGTGATTAAAGCTGCAAAATCTCAAGACGAATTAAATGTGCTTAAAGCTCAGGCTTTAAAAGTGAACGCGATCTTAAAAGAAATGTTTGAAGCGATTGGCATTAACTTGGTCGATTTTAAAATCGAATTCGGCCGCGAAAAAGATGGAACAGTTCTTTTGGCAGACGAGATCTCGCCAGATAGCTGCAGACTCTGGGACAAAGCTTCTGGCGAAAAGCTCGACAAAGATCGGTTCCGTCGTGATTTAGGAAAAGTTGAAGAAAGTTATCAAGAAGTTTGGAAACGTTTGAACCAACAATTTGGAGGCCCCCAATGAAAACTGTAGCTGTTAGAATTCTTCCGCGTAACGAAGTCTTAGACACTCAAGGCCGCGCGGTTCAAAGAACTTTAGAGCGCACGGGCCGAAAACTCACCGGTTGCCGCGTAGGGAAGTACATCGAGTTGCAACTTGAAGGAAGCGACGAACAAGTACTTAAAGAAGCCAAAGAGATTGCGAACTTTGTGTTACATAATCCTTTGATCGAAACCTACCAGCTTGAAATTTTAAAGGACTAAGAAATGGCTGCAAAAAAGAAAGTCGGCGTACTTCGTTTTTTAGGAACGAACTGCGACCAAGATATTTGGAAGGCTGTAGAAGACGTTGGCTTAACGCCCGAGTGGCTTTGGTATGAAAACAACTTCGAGCCCAAGGACTATGAGGCCTTTGTGATTCCTGGAGGATTTTCTTACGGAGATTATCTGCGCTGCGGAGCTTTAGCGGCTCGCTCGCCGGTGGTGGATTCGCTTAAGAAGGCGAATGAGCAAGGATATCCAGTTTTGGGAGTTTGCAATGGGTTTCAAATTTTGTGTGAAGCTGGTCTTTTGCCAGGCGCTTTAATTCGAAACGAATCGCTTCGTTTTATCGATGATTGGGTCACACTTAAGTTAGAAAATCCACACAGTGTTTTTGCCTCTCCGCAATTAAAAGAAGCAAGGCTTCCTGTTGCACACGGTGAAGGTCGCTTTGTTGTAAGCGACGACGATATGAAAAAGCTCGAAGACAAAGGCCAGATCTGGTGGCGATATAAAGAAAACTGCAACGGCTCTCTCGGAAACATTGCAGGCGTTATGAACGAAAAGAAAAACGTCGCAGCCCTTATGCCTCACCCTGAGCGCGCCATCCATGACTGGATGGGCGGCAAAGATGGTGAAAGCTTCTTTACCGGA
>CAZDFM010000460.1:0-3064 GCA_964504465.1 uncultured Pseudobdellovibrionaceae bacterium
ATTGCTTTATGACTGAGGACGAGATCGAGAAACAAAAAAAAGAACTCGACGCTCAAGGCAAACCTCCGCACCTACAATCTCCTTATCGTGACTGGAAAGTAGATCAGGCAGAAAAGAAAATCTCTGAAGGTGGCGAGCCCGTTATCCGCTTTAAAGTTCCCAAAGAAAAAGCTGAGTTCAGTTTTAAAGATCGTGTACGAGGAGATGTGGTTTTTCCATCTGACATGATCGGGGACTTTGTGCTCCTCCGTAAAGGCGGCATGCCGGTTTATAACTTCTCATGTACAATCGACGATGCCCTTATGGGGATTACTCATGTTTTTCGCGCTGAAGAGCATTTATCAAATACTCTTCGCCAGATGATGATTTACCAAGCTCTTAAATGGGACATGCCTGAGTTTGGACACCTTTCGATTATTTTAGGCGAAGACCGTCAGAAGCTGTCGAAGCGTCACGGAGCCACGAGCTGTAATGAATATCGCCTCAAGGGTTTTCTCCCAGAGGCACTAAATAATTTTATCGCTCTTCTCGGATGGTCTGCGGCTTCGGGCGAAGAGATCATGACAATGGATCAGATGATCCAGCAGTTTGATACTTCAAGACTTCATTCGGCGGCTGCCGTGTTTGATGAGAAAAAGTTTAGGTGGGTCAACGCAACCCACCTTCGTGCGCTTGATCACAAAGATCTTTGGAATCGAATGTTGCCGTTTTTAAATGAAGCCGGCCTAGAGCTCCCTAGCGATTCGGATTGGCAAGATCGCTCGCTGTCGCTGTTTAAAACCTCAATGGAAACATTGGTGGATGCGGTCGAACTTTATCGCCCCATTTCTGACAAACATTTTGAGATCGGCACGGAAGGCCAAGACGCTTTGTCTTGGGACACTTCTCGCTCTGTTGTCGAAAAGTGGGTTGAGCTCATAACAGCTTCAGGAAAAGATTATTTGTCTGAGGCGGAGTTTCTAGCCATTCAAGACCAAATTAAAAACGAATGCGGAGTTAAGGGTAAGCACCTTTTTATGCCGGTTAGGGTAGCCGTGATCGGGAAACCACACGGAGCAGAGCTAAAGATTCTTGTTCCACTTCTAAAAACTTCTTCTCTCATTGAGCGTGCAAAGCGTGCGCTTGAACTTTGCTAATCGATAAGGAATAAAATGGCGTTACAGATCTACAATTCACAGGCACAAAAAAAAGAAGAGTTTAAGCCTTTAAAAGAAGGCGAAGTGAGCATGTATGTCTGTGGACCCACCGTTTACGATTATCTTCACGTGGGAAACTTTAGAGGCGCGATCTTCTTTAACTTGGTTCGCAACTGGCTTGAGAAAAAAGGCTACAAAGTTAAATACGTCTACAACTACACAGACGTGGATGACCGCATTTTAAACCGCGCCAAAGAAGAGGGCGTCGAGTCGAGCGTGATCTCTGAACGCTATATTAAAGAGTTTGAAAAAGACTACAATGACCTGAGGCTTCGACCCCATTCGGCCAATCCTCGAGTGTCTGAGCATATGGACGACATTACGGACTTCGTGAAAGAACTCGTCGAAAAAAACAAAGCTTACGTGATCGACGGCGACGTCTACTACGACGTGAAAGCCTTTGAAAATTACGGAAAGCTTTCGCATAAAAATCTAGACGACATGGAAGCGGGCTTCAGAATAGAAGTCGACAGCCGAAAAAAACATCCTGCAGATTTTGCGCTCTGGAAATCAGCTAAACCCGGTGAAGCCTCTTGGCCGTCTCCTTGGGGACAAGGTCGCCCAGGCTGGCACATCGAATGTTCAGCTATGATCCGAGCTTTGCTTGGCGACAGTATCGACATTCACGGGGGCGGGATGGACTTAATATTCCCTCACCATGAAAACGAAGTCGCACAAAGCGAAGGCTGTTCAGGCAAACAATTCGTCCGCTACTGGATGCACAACAATATGTTCCAATTCGGAAACCAGAAAATGTCAAAGTCGGTGGGAAACACCATCAAGGGCCGCGATTTTATTTCGAAGTACAATGCCGAGATTTTGAAATTTATGACTCTCTCAGCTCACTATCGCTCCCAGGTCGATCTTTCTGACGAGCAAGTTGAACATTCAATTTCGGGCTTGGCGCGGATTTATTCGGCTATGGCCTGGGCTGAAGCGAATTTCCGTAAAAACTCGGCTCTTGCTCCTGCTCCCGCGACCTTTCAAAAAACACTTCAAGAAGCCGACGACAGAATCGCAGAAGCACTTGATGATGATTTTAATACCGCAGAAGTGATGGCTCGTATCTTTGAAGTGATTCGTCAGTTCAATACTTTGTGCCGGGTGGCAGGAAAGCTCTCAGACGAAAAGATTGCAGCGTGCGATGCATTTTATCATTGGATCAACAGCAAGGGTAAAGTGATGGCGCTGTTTCAAGAGTCACCAAGCCAATACCTTCAAAAGCTTGATGATATGCTTCTCGAAAAGAAGAACCTCTCTCGCAGCGAAATTGATAAAAAAGTCACAGAAAGATCACAAGCGCGGGCAAACAAAGACTACGCCCTCTCTGATAAACTTAGAGGTGAACTAACTGAGTTAGGGATCCAAATCAGAGACACCGCCGAGGGCACCGAGTGGGAAGTGAACAAGTAGACAGAACGCGAGAGACAATCAGCGTGGCAAAAACAAAGTCCAAAAAATCAAAAGCGGCGAAACCCGAAGGCGGAGATTCGTCAAAGCGCTATAAATCTCAGTTTAAAATTGCCTCTGCACATAAACCCGCAGGCGACCAAATCGAAGCTATTAAAAATTTGGTCGAAAATATTCGGCAAGGAATTGATCACCAAGTACTTTTAGGTGTTACGGGCTCGGGCAAGACTTTCACCATGGCACATACTATTGCTGAGTTGAACCGTCCGGCCATCATCTTAGCTCCCAACAAGACGCTGGCGGCACAGTTGTTTGCAGAATTTAAAGAACTCTTTCCAGACAACGCCGTCGAATACTTTGTGAGTTACTATGATTACTATCAACCCGAAGCTTACGTTCCTTCGTCTGACACCTTTATTGAAAAAGACTCGGCCATTAACGAACAGATCGATCGCATG
>CAZDFM010000461.1:0-3053 GCA_964504465.1 uncultured Pseudobdellovibrionaceae bacterium
CTCAGGGAATGAATTATAACGCCCAGTGGATGAGTAAATCTCTGGATGAAGTTTACACACGTTATAATCTTCCTGCAGAAAACTGGAAACCCTTCGAGCCGCCGAAAGATGATTTAGTGCAATGTTACCTAACGAAAACTCCAGATCAAAAAATAGTGAGCTTTCAGCGTGATGTTAACAACTGGGTGACGACTGTTATGCGAAACGAAGCAGACGCCGCTTGTCCTGAAACCAACAAACTTAGAGGTGTGTTACCTCAGCAAGTTTTTAGATCCTCTTCCAAACCACGAAAACAAATTATGTCTCTTGGAATTGAAGCTCTAAATAACGGGCAAGGTTTTATTCTCGATTATGACGTTTCGCCATTTAGAAAACCCAAAGTAATTAAAGGGCCAGATGAAATGCCGGGCATATACGAGTATGCGCCAGAATCCGGAGGCCGGCACGCCAGCGTCGTGGTCGGGCGCCGATGGAATCAACAAAAAGAGAGTTGTGAGCTTCTTGTGCGAAACTCTTGGGGACCTTCTTGCAGTTCGTACCGCTCAGATATTGAATGCGCTGACGGTCATTTTTGGGCGTCTCAAGAAGAATTAACGCAACATACTCATTCAGTTTTTAAATTTTAATTTATTCTAATCGCTTCATCATCAATACGCTTTGACGCCTCCACTGTTTTAGTGTGAATTGAATCATCATGAGTTGGTTTCAAGCACCTGCACAAAGTTGGACAGTACGATGGGCGACCTGGTTCGGGGCCGGTCGGATGCCGCGTGCTCCAGGCACGATTGGTACGCTGGGCGCGATTCCCTTTATCATGTTGCTCTACGCTTTCGGTCAGTGGGCCTATCTCGTGGTGCTTGCAGTCTTCTGTTACTTTGCGATTGAGATTGCTGAACGCTATCAAAAAAAATATCAGACTCACGATCCTAAAGAAGTCGTCATCGATGAAGTAGCTGGCTACGCGGTCGCGATGGCTTGGCTGCCATTTACTTGGCAATCGTTCCTGTATGCATTTTTAATTTTTCGGTTTCTAGATATCGTGAAGCCTTATCCGATTCGTTGGATTGATGAAAAAGCGCGTGGTGGGATTGGTGTTGTGGCTGACGATTTATTGGCCGGAATTATCACCAACGTTGCTTTGCAATTTGCTTATGCCTATACGCCTTGGTTGGGTGTTCAGTGGCAGCATTAAATTTTACGGATATCCCTCAAGCAAAACTCAACGAACTTTCAAAGCTTTGTATCGACCGCGGTTTAACCTTAGGTTTTGCTGAAAGTTGCACCGGTGGCTTGCTTTCCGCTTGGGTGACCACTTTGCCGGGCGTGTCAAAAATCTTTCAAGGTTCTGTGGTGAGTTATGCTGCAGATTTGAAAACTGAAATATTAGATGTTCCGAATTCTTTGATGCGTGCTCATGGACAAGTGAGTATGCCTGTTGCGCAGGCAATGGCGCGCGGAGCCAGGTACTCTCTCAATTGTAGTTGGTCTTTAAGCATCACTGGGATCGCGGGTCCGTCGGGCGGAACGCCTGAGAAACCAGTTGGAACTGTGTGCTTCGGCGTTGCTGGCCCGGGTGTTGAATCTTCGAAAATTAAATTTTTCGACTCGAAGCTCACAAGGCAGGAGATTCAGCGACAGGCCGCGCTTTTTGCTTTAGATTTCCTGCTGGATGCGATCAAATAAAAAGCGATCGTAGACGCGACCAAGGTCGAGCTGTGCGGGTACCACGCAAAGCTCGATTAAACTTGTTCGAATTGTTGAATAAATCTGTGTCTATAAAATTGACAAAAGCTGAAGCGGATACAGATTTCTTCTAGAGGAAACAATTCTTAAAAGTTGTGCGTCCTTCGTCTCATCGATCTTAGGTCGACACCATCTTAAAACTTTTTGGGTAAGTTTTTGGATTGGGAAAAATTGGTAGGGTTGTCAACAACCCCAAAAAACAGGGTTAAACAATTTTTTAAGGAGTCCTTAAATGGCAACAGCAAATACAAATGCATCTGGTGGCGGCGAAAAAGCAAAAGCTCTCGAGCTTGCGATTTCGGCTATCGAAAAACAATTCGGCAAGGGCTCCATCATGAAGCTCGGTGCTGATAATGGTATTAACGAAGTTCCTGTGTACAGCACGGGCGCTTTAAGTCTCGATATCGGTCTTGGTATCGGCGGTCTTCCTCGCGGTCGTATCGTAGAAGTCTTCGGCCCAGAAAGCTCTGGTAAAACCACTTTGGCTTTATCAACTATTGCTCAAGCACAAAAAGCGGGTGCAACGGTAGCTTTCGTAGATGCCGAACACGCATTAGATATCAACTACGCTCGTAAACTTGGCGTTGCAGTAGACGACATGCTCGTTTCTCAACCTGATAACGGTGAACAAGCTTTAGAGATCGTGGAGACTCTAGTTCGTTCTGGCGCAATTGACGTACTCGTAGTCGATTCGGTTGCGGCGTTAACTCCAAGAGCAGAGATCGAAGGCGAAATGGGAGATTCTCACATGGGTCTTCAAGCGCGTTTGATGTCACAAGCTCTCAGAAAGTTAACTGCGGCAATTAACCGTTCAAACACTTTAGTTATCTTCATTAACCAAATTCGTATGAAAATCGGTGTGATGTTTGGTAACCCCGAAACTACTACTGGTGGTAACGCGTTGAAGTTCTATGCTTCAGTTCGTTTAGATGTTCGCCGAATTGGCGCGATCAAAAACGGTGACGAAGTAACTGGAAACAGAACTGCTGTTAAAGTTGTAAAAAACAAAATGGCACCTCCGTTTGCAAAAGTAGAATTCGATCTTATGTACGGTGAAGGAATTTCTGAGCAAGGTGACGTTCTTGATCTAGCAGTAGCTGCGAACATGGTTGATAAATCAGGCGCGTGGTACAGCTATAAAGGTGAACGCATCGGTCAAGGTCGCGAACAAGCGAAAACTTACCTCAAAGAAAATCCTCACTTGGTAAAAGCTCTCCGTAAAGAGATCTTAGACGCAAAAGGAATTGGCAACAAAGCAGAGCTTGCAGAAAAAGCAGCCACTTCTCGTGCAAGGATTACAAAGATTTTAA
>CAZDFM010000462.1:0-3049 GCA_964504465.1 uncultured Pseudobdellovibrionaceae bacterium
ATTGGTAGCAAGAATAAAGCGATTGGTATTCGCTTCGAAATATCCAATCCATGGTTTGTCATTGTGATCAAATGCAAGACTGGGATACTGAGGGCTGCTTGTCGCAGAAGTGCCGGGGAGTTGATAAATCGCCCAGGTACTTCCGGCATAAGAGTCGTCAGAGCGAATCGCATATTTGAGTCGGCCTGTTAAAAGATCTCCAGCCGAAAAATCTATGTACGCGATTGCGGGTCGATTTGTTGAAGTTGCCGCCATGGCGATGTTGGGACTTTGGTTTGCGCTCAGTTGAATGTGTCCACTCATATCTGCAGGTAATTGAAAATAAATCTGGGCCGAAGAGGAGGGGGTCAGATAATCATCAATGATTCCTAAAGTGATATTATACGTACCCGATGCAGTTCCGTAGGCCGATACCAATTGACCTGTAATTGGATTTACATCAGCTCCACCCGTGGTGCTACCGGCTGCTGCGAGAGTCGTCGTGTGGATAATTCCTTGGGTGTTCCAAGCATCTGTAAAAGTAGCGGTCGTGCTATTGAATTGTTTTACGTGTGTGGTTCCGTCGTTCAAAATAAGAGTGTAGCGTTCGTTTGCCGGGGTCGCTGAATCTCTGTGTTTTAAGATTTTATAAAATGAGTTCGCCGTATTAGCGACGCTGGTGCCAAGTACCGAACCTGTCCCGACAGATAGTGCGACGGGAGCATCTCCACAACCCGCAGCACTTTGATAGGTTTTAAAGTCAACCGCGTCTCGTGCCATACCTTTGATAGGATCATTTACGATTTCTGCATCAATAAAGATATCGGTCGCTACAGTTGTATTGGGAGTACCCGTAAAAGCTCTTTCGGTCCAACCGGCGACAGCGCTACAGGCTGAAAGACTGTTTGTTCCGGTCTGACAAATTGCATAGCGGGCATTGGTAGTTGATCCATAAGAAAGTACGGGATTGTAAATCCCTGCACTCACTTGGCACCATTGGGTTCCAAGTTTTAGCTGTGAAGCTACCGCTGCCGTCGTATTCACTTGAGCCGTGCTCGCCATGGCAGAATAGTTTGAAGCAACACCGCAGTTGCTTGAGCAAAAGACAAAACGGATCGCATTGGCAGCGGGGATTGTGGTCGCTTGATAACCGATTGCGACTTGATCAATCGGGCTTACAGAAACTTCAAGAGCGCGAGTAAGTGCTCCACCGTCGGCATCAACTGCTGCTACAGTCCAGCTTCCTGTGCTGCTGCTTGCCGCACTTCGAGAAGCCATCATGATTTGCCCCGAGTTTGCAGCGCCATTAGACCAAAAAATGAGAGGTTTACCTAAATTTGAACCCACGCTTAAATAGACCAAACGAATATTATTGACGTTGGCTGCGGAATTTCCCATTACGACTTCTGTAGAAAAAGTCGAACCGTTCCAATACGCATACTTAATTGCATGAGCGCCAGCATCAAAATAGGCCACCCCAACTGTAGCAGATGGAGTCACAATACCCGCAACGTTTAAAGCAGGAATGTATTTTACGTCTGAGTGAACTCCACGAGCGACACCGGCAACTGAGCCTTTCGATCCAAAGTCTACGATGGTGGTATTAGGTGATGTACAAGCTAATGCACTACTTCCGCTTACATTTAAGGTTTCAATATCTCCGGTACTGTCATACGGACTACTTTCTTTAATTCCAGTTGCGCGAACTCGAAATCGGTAAGTAGTTCCTGCACTCAATCCTGTGATCGCTCGGGTAGTGGTGTTTGCAGCAAAGGGTGAGCCGGTAACTTCAGAAAAACTTGTGCAACCTGCTCCAATACAAGATTCAACTTCATACTTGAGTTCGACATTTGAGTTGTCAGTCCAAGTGAGAGTGAGTGAAGTGATTCCGAGATTGCTAACCGTAAGATCAGAAGGGGCGTTAGGGATATCAGAGGCGCCGATGCTCGAGTAAGTCGTCTCTTTTTTACAAGCACTTAAGCAGAGTATTAACAACAGCATCTGAAAGAAGGTTGATAGTTTATAAGGCCCCAATATTTTTGATTGAGAAGTAGCCGCAGTCACGTAGATCCCCATTTCCTATAAAGGCTCTTAATAAATTGTTTGGTGATATTAAGATTAGCTCTAGTGTAGTGAGGATTTAGAATAGAGAAGAGAACATCCCGGGGCCTTAGACCCTTTCTAGACTTTTGACGGCTCGACTCCAGTTAAAGGCTTGTTTTAGGTCGGCAATTAATTCCAGCATACGTTTTGTTTTTTCGGTTTCGGTCTCGGCACGAAGGATAGCCGAGGGATGCCATGAAACAAGAATGGTCGAGGCAAAGTGATTGTCATGAACAGGGATGCCTCGATCAACTTGAATCTTTGGAAGCTTTCCTAAAATTGCAGTTCCGGCTGTGGCGCCGAGTGCGAGAATTACTCGCGGCTTAACCTTTGCAATCTCGGCTTCGAGCCACGGCTTACAAGCCTGCATCTCTGTGCCGTTAGGTTTTTGATGCAGCCGAGTTTTGCCTTGCCGAGTGTATTTAAAATGTTTAACTGCGTTCGTTAAATAAATTTGCGAGCGCTCAATTTTTGCCTGCTTAAGAGC
This sequence comes from uncultured Pseudobdellovibrionaceae bacterium, assembly GCA_964504465.1. GTDB lineage: Bacteria > Bdellovibrionota > Bdellovibrionia > Bdellovibrionales > UBA1609 > CAZDFM01. The sequence continues at coordinate 2,570 of CAZDFM010000462.1, forward strand.
TTGCTCTAAAATTTCGCCGGCAGGGCCCACGAAAGCCTGCCCCAGGAGATCTTCTTGATCTCCTGGTTGTTCGCCGACGATCATAAGTTCCGCGTGCGGATTGCCGTCACCAAAAACGGTTTGTGTGGCGTTTTGAAAAAGTGGACAGGCTCTACATTGAGCTGCCGCTGTTTTGAGTTCTTCTAGATTAAGCTCACTTGGAACTTCGGCCTTAAAGCGCGGAGCGGCCGCCATTTTTTGTAAACGCTCAGGTGCTTCTCTTAAGAGTTCTGGGATCAACGAGGTTTCGGGCATACTCGACCAGTACTTAGGAGCCATCTCGGCTCGCATGGCTTTTATTTTTATGCGAGCCGGATTGAAGATAGATTTGTAGTAGGTCTTCCAAATATCATCAAAAGGATCCTGGTGCTCAAACTCGTGTTGAGAAAGACCTTTTGAAAAACTCAACTCTTTTAAATCCCAATGGGCCGATCCGTCGGG
>CAZDFM010000463.1:0-3044 GCA_964504465.1 uncultured Pseudobdellovibrionaceae bacterium
AGACGACTGATTAGTTTATAGAGCCGCTAAATCACGATTTTAGCCCATGTAACCAGCTGTAATTACTGAGCTAAAAATATTTTCTCAAGTTAAGACACCTAATTTCCGATATATAACTGATGGCCCAGCTTTCAATTTTAACTACTATTTTACTTCTGAGCTTTGTAGCTTCTGTTGCACACGGGAAACCTGCAACCGTTTCGGAAGTTTCGAGCCGAGCCTGCTTGCGGCCCGTTTCTGGTAATGCTGCCGATGTTCGAATCAGTACTTCTGGAGTAAAATTTTCTGGTGGTAATCAAACCCATAAAGACGTAGTCGCCTCAGCGTTAAGCACGGTCAGTATTCAAAGTGAAGGACGGCTTGATTCTGTTTTTAAAGGTCTGTCAGTAAATATTGTATCAAGCGTAAGTCAAAGTGCGAGAGCCGCAGGGTCCGCAACAAGAAACGTTGTTCAACTTAAGGCAGATGAGCTTTTAGTCAGTCGTAACAAAGCCGTAGGCGAAGCAACAGTTGTGCACGAACTCGGACACGTTTTGTCGAGAAGAAAAAACTTACAGCCAGCTTATGATTCTCAAGTAGATGATTGCAATTTAACAACTTATTGCACTCACACCCCAGCGCGAAATGGTGCTCCTGGTCCGGCACACGGGCATAGGCGCGAAGAATTTGCCGAAGTTTTTGCGGCCTATATTTTTCATTCAGACGCCTTAAAGTCGCAGTGTCCTTCAGCTTATAATTTTATGAAAGCCAAAGTGTTTGGAACCGATGCACGCAGTAGCGCAAGTTGCAAACCAATGCCAGAAGATCGTAGCTACGAAACTGCCGACGGAAGAGTCGTAAAAATTGGAGATGGCGTAGCTCCTGAAGGATATTCAGCTCAGACAAATGCGGGAATTGATCTAAATGGGATCGCACAGTTCATTCAGCTGACGGCACTCACCCAACGCGAACAAGAGCAGAAAAAAGCGCAAGAGCAAATGATCACGCCGTCAGACACTACCACTCCCGCAAGTGGCGAAGGCACCAGAGTTATTCCAGAACAGTTGTTCTAAGATTTTACTCTAAATCTAAATCACGATTTTGTTTGGGACGTCTTTTAGCTTCGTCCTCAGGCGCCTTTTTTGTGCGTGTGGGGCGAGTAAAAGGCAAGTCACGAACATGAGTGAGCCAAACAAAACTTTGTGGGTTGGCTTTTTCGATTTCTTTTAAATGTTTGCGGTTGCTGTTGGGGAGATAGATTTTTTTGAAACCCAGCTTAAGTGCTTCTTTGATTCTTTCTTCAGCCATTTGCACAGGACGAACTTCTCCTGTTAAACCTACTTCTCCAAAAAAGGCAGATCCCTTAGAAATTTCAAACGACCAAGCTGACGACAACAAGGCCGCGACAACCGCAAGATCGGCAGCAGGTTCCACAATTTTTAGGCCACCCACGACGTTCACATAAATGTCTTTTTCGCTCGCGTCGATATTTAAAAAACGATCCATCACAGCGGTAATTAAATGAACTCGGTTGTAATCAAAACCAATGGCGGTTCGGCGAGGCATATTAAGCGGAGAGTAAGACATCAAACCTTGAATCTCACATAGTAAAGGCCTTGACCCTTCTACCGCCGCGAAAACTGCGGCTCCGATTGCCGCTTGAGCGCGTTCTTCTAAAAAGAACTCACTTGGGTTGCTGACTTCACGCAAACCATCTGAAGACATTTGAAAAACACCCAGCTCGTTTGAAGCACCAAAACGATTTTTTGTTGTCCGGAGCAATCTAAACTGGTGATGGTTGTCGCCTTCAAAAGACAAAACCGTGTCGACCATATGTTCTAAAACTCGGGGACCCGCAAGGGTTCCTTCTTTAGTGACGTGACCAACTAAGAATATCGACATGTTCTCGTTTTTTGCCAGCGCCATCAACCGGGCCGCACACTCACGCACTTGAGTGACCGAACCAGGCGCGGACTGCACATCAGACAGATAAACGGTTTGAATTGAATCGACGATTAAAACATCGGGGCGTTTCGATTCAGCCAAAGCGATAATATTTTCGAGTAAACTTTCAGACGCCACTTCAACGAGAGCTTCTTTAACTCCTAAGCGCTGCGCGCGAAGCGCGGTTTGCGAAACACTTTCTTCGCCCGATACATAAAGCACCTTTAAAGTTTGGCGCGCGAGGCCTCCGGCCATTTGCATGAGCAAGGTCGACTTACCGATTCCGGGATCGCCGCCGACTAAAACATAACTGCCAGGGACTAAGCCCCCACCTAAGACCCGGTCTAGCTCATTGTTTCCGGTCTTATGCCTAGAGAGGTTTTCGGCAGTAAAGGTCTGGGCTAAGTTCTGACTTTCAAGCTTTGCGCCCTTTTCATTGGAGGCGCCTAAAGACCAGCCGCGACCTGCAGGTTTAGCTGTAAGGGGTTTTTCTTCGACAAAGGAGTTCCAGGCGCCGCAATCGCTGCAGCGGCCTTCCCACTTGGATCGTTGGGCTCCACATTCTTGACATACAAAGGTAGTTTTAATACGCGCCATAAAAATAGCTAACACCCTCTCTGAAAACTGACAAGTAATCGGCACTAGACGCTAGGCGGAATTTTGTGAGTAAATGAGATCTAGTCTTAGCCGAAAGCGGGGGCTTAGGTATCATAGACTAATCAGGTTATGGCGTCCTTATCAGAGGCCATGACCGGCAGCTCGCACAGGATGTGCGGTTGCTTCGGGGGGATTCGATCTTGTTCAAAAATAAAAAGCGTTTAAGTTTTAGTCTTGCACTAAGCCTAGTGGGCATTATTGCATTTCTTCGTCCGGCTTTATCCGAAGCTCGTCCCGTTTCGTTTGATTCGCTCCGTTCGCTTGTAGTGACTGGGCATTTATCTGCGGCCCTTGCGGAACTTGAAAACATTCAAGAAAAAAAATTAGATGCTTCGCAAAGACCCTTATGGCGGTTCGCAAAAGGTGTTCTTTATTTCGAAAATCAAAAGTGGGCAGATGCGCAAAGGCTCCTTGAAGAATTCGTACAGCGACCGTCAGACCTCTCGGCCTATGCTTATTACTAT
>CAZDFM010000464.1:0-3032 GCA_964504465.1 uncultured Pseudobdellovibrionaceae bacterium
GTCTTGAATACTGGGAGCGGGACTAATTGGTGTCGTCGAATCAACTCCTGAAAATGCAGCCATGAATGCTTGGGTGGTCGCTGAAGCCGATGTCACCGTGTAGTTTCCTGACTCTCCGTTTGCGATTTTATACCAAACATAGGAGCGAACATAGAAATAATTACTAACCTCCCGAGAGTAACTCGGAATTGCAGTGAAACCAGCGGGAGGCGTTGGAACTGGAGGAGAACCGCCGTTAAAACCAGTGACGTATATGATAAGAAGTAGATCTCCGTTTTGAATTCCCGCTGGAGCCGTGAGCGTAGTGTTGGTTCGATTTTGATAATTCGTCGAAGTTGAACTACGAAACGCGACAGCCGCTTCGGCCTCTGTTGAAGTCAGCGACCAAATAAAAATACTAGTAAAAGCGGCAGATAAAAGGAGCCGATGCATCGGTATTAGGATACCGAGAATCTGCGATTGCCGTCAAATTAAGCAAAGATTCAGTTAAAAAACGGATCGAAATAAGACAAAAGGCGAGCGAAGTGCCGCAGGCCTAAGGGCGAGCATCAGAATCCTATTCTGTTGAATTCGAATCTTGATAAGTTTTAACTGACAGCTATGACAAAACTTAAATGGCTACCCTGTCTGTTCGCGCTTCTATTTGCCTCCATCTCAAACGCGAGTGTGAAAGTCACAACACACTATTCGCCACTCAGCAATTTTGTGTATCAGTTAAACTGTGTGAGCCAATACGAGCGTCAATGTAGCGCAAAGAATTTTACTCAGCTTTGGGAGAAGAACTTCTTAAAAGATGCCGAAGACCGAGCCGCTCTAGAACTTTCATGAAGCTGTACCCCAAACGGGGGCACAGCCTTGAGATTTAGCAAAAATTTAGTCTTTTAATTCTTCGAGAGTCAGGCGCGAAAGCAGTTCGTGAATCGTCGCTAAGTGTTCTTTTTCAGAAGCTAAAGCTTGTTCAAACTTAGGTGTGAATTGTTTGATGCCGGCTTTTTCGGCGAGCTCGATTAAGAGTTCCCAAGCTGCGTTGTCCGTTAGTTCTGCAACTAAGATCGCATTCAGTGCTTGCGGAATGTTCGTTCTCGGATCTCCTACAACCTGAATAAGTCCCATACTAGCAACGGCCGCAACATCGGCGCAAGGTGTTTGTGCCGTCGGGTCGGCACCGAGCTCTTGCATGACTTCGCGAAGAAGTTGAAAGTGCGAGTGCTCTTCGTTTCTAATTTGGCGAAGTCTTTCGAGCGGCAAATTAAGAGGGCTTTCTTCGCATTTTAAAAGAAGGGCTTCATAAAGCCGAGTGCCGGTTCGCTCAAAGGCAAGGCGCTCTCCCAATTTATCAATTAGCAGTTCGGGGTTTTTGCCCGTCAGTTTTTGCATACCAACTGAGGCCGCACCCTTAACTGTTCCGGGAAGGGGAACGGTACCCACACTCATCGTAGCCTGATTGTACTCTCGACGAATGTCTTCAAATGTCTGTGAACTTGATTCGGTAATGGCCGATTTCTCAGCGAAGCTCACCATATCTTTTGTTAAAAGGGGAGCCATCTGAATGCCAGTTTTGTTGAGTCCCATGTGTACATGTTTTTCCATTGAGTCGCTCCTTAGTGTTGAACCATAGTTTGAGAGATTGCTTCTTCGCGAGTCAGTTCACCGCCCGGTGTCCAGCGGTAGCCGACGGTAATGGCTTCTGAAGGTGAACCTTCGGAATTTAATTTGTCACGATACTTAAGTGAACGATCAGGCTCTTTATCTTTGTTGACGAAATTTGGTCCATCGGCGCGAAGATTAAGTTCGTTTTCTAAAGTAGTTCTGACGAACTCTCTCTGACTTTCAAACGCAATCGGTTTGGGTAGAGTGGCTGGTAAGATCTCGGCAGGATCACGCCGCTCAATCGTTTTAAAAAGCTCAGTTACGTAATTGAGGTGACCCAGTTCATAATCTAGGAACCTCTCCCAAATCGCTTTAAGCCGTGGGTCAGTCTCTTGCTCGGCGCAACCGTAGTAATTGTAGACTTCGTTGGCCTCATGAAGGAGCCATTTCTCCATCCAGGTTTCGTTTGGATCAATAATAGATTCGTACTGAGTGACGTGTTGCTCTTCGATTGAGGCGATCTCTGCGTATAAGAGGCGCGCCACGGGATCACTAAACAAAGGCCCAATGTTCATATAGTAGTTATGCGTTTGTTGTTCGGCCGCCATAATGGTGAGAGCGTGCATTTTGCTTAGGCTTTCAGCTTTGGTACGATCATAGTGATTTCTTAAATCGTCATGTGGATGGCGATGTTCGTCGATTGTCGGACGGCCCGGAACAATATCAGTGTAACTCTGAAGAATGTTGTTGGCATCTTTTCCCTCAAGACGGTCCATGAGCGCGGAGTAGCGATACATATGGTCAAAATCTTCAAGCAAACCAAACCGGTAAACCTGCGCCAAATATTTGTCAGGCTCGGCTTGCGCCACAGCTGCGGTCACTTCGATTGCAACTTGTTCGTACGCGATAGTTGTCTCGAGCGGAGACATATCTGCGGGGAGCAACCAATTGATCATCGTGGCTTGGTGGTGCTCTACTCGTCTCAAGAGTGCCAGATGCGGCTGCAAGTCTTTGTTCATGCGGGCGCAGGCGTGGGAGAATCTCAGCGATTCATGTTCCATTCCGTTTAATAGAATGATTCTTACTTTTGTAAATGCATCCGAGTCTAATTTGCTTACGGGCTCGCGCACTAAGTCTTTCCAAGTGAAGCCTTGCTTATTCAGCGGCGTACCTTTTGTTCTCAACAGATCTAAGCTCATCGAAGATTCCTCCTAGGAAGTAATGGTGTAAAAAGAGACCGGAGGTCCGGTCTCTTTTTTTGGTAAGTTAATATGAGAGGGAATTTTTTAGATGAAAACTAAGTGACGTTATTGTTTTGATTTCGTGATAGCTGAGAATGATATGCAGCTTTAAAGTTAGCCCATGTTTAAAACTTGAGGGCGAACTTCACAGCTGATTTTTTGCTCAATAATTTTTCCGTCTTTAAAACGTGTCACGCATTT